>DFUR01000092.1 GCA_002380425.1 Bacteroidales bacterium UBA4181 | reverse complement strand
ACTTCTTTGCGGAGAGAGAGGGATTCGAACCCCCGGTAGGTTACCCTACAACAGTTTTCAAGACTGCCGGTTTAAACCGCTCACCCATCTCTCCTTCGGGGCCACAAAAGTAGGATATTTTTGCGGGGATGCAAGGGGGTAGATAAAAAATGAGGAGCCAGGACGATTGGCTACTGCCGGGTAATGTGTCTTCAAGGATGGCCGGCAGCGGGGGGCAAATGATGCCCTTGAGAAACTGCTTGGGAGGGGGCTAACGGTACCCCTGGAACCGCTCAAATCCCGAAAAGAAGTGTGAGGCTTCGAGCGTGGCGTTTTCGTCGCTGTCAGAGCCATGGACGGCATTTCTCTGAAGGCTTTCGGCGTATTTGCGCCGAATGGTGCCTTCGGCAGCATTTTCGGGGTTGGTGGCTCCGATGAGGGTGCGGAAATCCGCCACGGCGTTTTCTTTGCTCACAATGGCAGCCACGATGGGGCCGGAACTCATGAAATCCACCAGGCTTTCGAAAAAGGGTTTGCCTTGATGAACGGAGTAAAAAGTTTCGGCTTGTTCCCGGGTCATGCGGGTAAATTTCATCGCTACAATGTCAAAACCGCCTTCGAGAATGTCAGCCAGAATCCGGCCGGTAAACCCTGCTTTTACAGCGCAGGGCTTGATCATGGTGAATGTGTAATTCCCGTTCATGGGTATGTGTACTTGGTAAGGGTTGATTTTGCTGCAAACCTAATGCTTTTTTTCATGCCTCACGCTTTTCGGGGATTCAAAAAGATTCCGTACGTTTGAGGATTGTTTTAACTGGATTGCCCATTGGATTGTATTTTACAGGCCCGCGTGGCCGAATTAAAAGAAGCGATGAGGACTCCGGCAAGGGTGGTGATTACCACGCACCAGGGGCCGGATGGAGATGCGATAGGTTCCATGCTCGCTTTGTACTGGTTTTTGACTAAGGCTGGTTATGAGGTGTTCCCGGTGGTACCCTCGGATTATCCTGCTTTTTTGCACTGGATGCCCGGCAACGAACACATCCTGAACTATATCAGGCATAAAGAAAGGGTGTTGTCCGTTGTTGAATCGGCCGATTGGTTATTCTATCTGGATTTTAATCATCTCAACCGAACTGCGGGTTTGAATCAGGTCCTGGCTGCCAGCAAAGCTCGTAAAGTGCTGATTGACCACCATCTGGCACCGGATATTGAGGTGGAATATGAATTTTCGGACCCGCTTGCCAGTTCTACGGCATGTTTATTGTTTTACATGATGCTTGCGTGGGAGCCTTCCCTGACGGATGCCACCATTGCAACCTGCGCCTATACCGGGCTGATGACCGATACGGGCTGTTTCAGCTACAATATCAGGGGCCCGGAAACTTTTGATATGGTTTCGCGCCTGATGCAGTATGGGATTGACAGAGATGGGGTGTATCGCAAGGTGTATGATAATTTTTCAGAGAGCAGGATGCGTCTGTTGGGTTATTGTCTGAACGAAACCATGGAAGTGTTTCCGAAGTATGCAACAGCGCTCATCAGCCTGTCGCTCGAAGACCAAAAAAAGTATAGTTTTGTGGTCGGAGACTCTGAGAGTTTTGTGAACTATCCCCTGTCTATTGCTGGGGTGAACTTCTCCGCTTTTTTTCAGGAGAAAGAGGACCGGGTGAAGATTTCGTTTCGTTCGCGGGGAGCATTTTCTGCGAATGACTTTGCCAGAGCTCATTTCGATGGAGGCGGGCACCGGAATGCCTCCGGAGGGGAGTCGAGGCTGTCCCTGAAAGAAGCTATGCAGCAATTCAGGGATTTGCTGCATCTTTATGAATATGAATTGAACAAGTAACATTTAAGTAACTGCACTATGAAGAGGTTTTATTCCTGGCTGCTGATGTTGTTACCCCTTTTGGGGCTTTTTTCCTGCAATGAATCCAGCGGTGATTTTGAAAGGGCTCTGGAGAAAGAGCGCCAACTTGTGGCTTTTCTTCAGGATAAGTATCCCGCATACAAACAGATTATGTATGGGGGGGTAGGGACCACTCAGTATTATGTCTCCCTGATTGAGGGTGCCGGTGACCATCCGGTTTTTGATCAGGACTATATTGTTATTTCCTACCGAACATGGAAAATGGATAACTACACAAACTGGGTTCCCAACGATGCTGATTTGCTGAATACTTCCGATTCTACGGAGTCGGAACAGAAACTGGTCATCAGGAACTATCTGCACGGAGGTCCGGAATTGTATCCGATTGCTGAGAATTTTCCGGAGTTTGGAATTGCTCTGTCCAAGATGAAAAAAGGAGGCAAGATACGCCTATTCATCGCACCTTCTGTGGCTTCAGGTTTTCTGGATTATACCAGGGTGATGGACATCACCCTGACCGATATTATCCCTGCGGTTGATTTTGATACGACTCAGTACGATATGATGGAAGCGTATCGTCTGACCAAAGAGATCCCTGAGGAAGAAGTTGAAAGAAAACACCTTATCACCACTTCGAGCAGCGCTATTACAATCGGGAGTGAGGACGGTCAGAGTTACATTGTTCTGGACCCTTTTGCCGGGGACGGCTATGTCCATTTCTGGGTGGAGACTCCTGGGACTGGACCTGTGATTGCTGATGGGTCCACCATCAATATTACCTCCCTCAGTTACGGATATCTCCAAAAGGGCCGGAATGTGGCTAATTTGAATCAGATGAGTTATATCCCGGTTGGTCATAACCTTAATTATCCGGATTACGAGGTTGGTGAGGGCTACAAGCTATTTGGCGAGGCCCTGGATGAAATATTGAAAGGGCAGCGGGAGGGAGTGAAGTTACATGTGTTTTCCCTGTCAAAGTTTGCCTTTGGCTGGGCCGGTAAGGTGACACATCCGGAAAACAACAATCAGGATGCCTTCTCTACTTTTCTGGTCCCCCCTGGAGTTCCCGTAGTCTTTGATGTTACCGTAGGTTTTTAATCCCGAATGAATGAATAAGTTTTTCCTGCACGGAGTCTTTTTTTGCCTCGGTCTGGTCATATTGTCCGGCTGTAAGGATGAATCGGATTTGACATTTCAAAACTCTGAGGACCGGATTATTCGCAACTATATCCTGCAAAATGGATGGGATCATCAGGTGGAACGTACCGCATCGGGTCTGTATTATCGGCTTCTTGAGGAAGGCGATGGAGCCCACCCAATCGATTCAACCTACGTTCTGGCGGAGTATCTGATGCGCGAGCTTGATGGGGACGGTACGTCCGGTGCCTATCTGGATGCAACAGATCTGGGGCTGATTCAGGAGCATAATCTGTATCCGCTGTTCAAATTCGGTGGGCCGGCATTGTTTCGGGTGGGTTCCACCAGTTATGACCCAGGGTTGACGGAGGCGCTGAAACTGATGGGTGAAGGGGACAGCATGCAGTTCTTCATGGCCAGTGCTCTGTCGAATACGAATGACCAGAAGGCAAAGGTGGTTACCGTCAGGTTGCTGCGCGTTCTGGAAGATATCTCGGAGGTTGACGGCCAGCAGGTGGCGGCTTCTCTCGACACCATTACCGGAGGATATTCTGCAGTGCTTGTCCGGGATGACGATAAAGACATCCGGGAATATATGTATATGTCTCACCTGCAGCAGGGAAGTGGAGCCTATCCGGTTCCGGGTGATACGGTGGATATTCGTTATACAGGGAGATTTTTTAACGGTAGTGTGTTCGACCAATCGGACAGTACCCGTTTTATTCTGTCCACCAAAACCCTGTTGCTGGGGTTTATGGAAGCCTGCCGGCATCTTAAGGAAGGGGGCAAGGCCACTTTTATTATGCCCAGTGTCCTGGGATATGGGGCTCCTGGCAAGAGGGAGTTTGCCAATTATTTCAGGGTTCATCAATATATTGTTCCTCCTTTTTCTCCGTTGGTATTCGATATTGAAATCCTGGGGATAGAATAACCATACCCCGCTCCATGAAGTTTGTACTGGACCATCCCGTGTTTAGGGCTGTATCGGACATTGTTACTGCCCGTGATGCTGAGGCTTTTGTTATCGGAGGGTACGTGCGTGATGTGTTGCTGGGTCGTGAATCCAAGGATATTGATATCGTCGTTGCCGGTAGTGGCATTCAGCTGGCCCGTCAAACGGCAAAGGCTCTGGGAGGTAATCTGCCTGTGTCTGTGTTTAAGAATTTTGGGACGGCTATGTTCCGTTATGAGGGTTGCGATATTGAGTTTGTAGGTGCCCGAAAAGAATCCTACCGGGGGGATTCCCGAAAACCCGAAGTGCAGGAGGGAACCCTTGAGGAAGACCAGCAACGCAGGGATTTCACCATCAACGCTCTGGCTGTCGGGTTGCACCAAAAGAACTATGGCGTACTGATTGATCCCTTTGGTGGTGTGGATGATCTGCGTAGAAAGATTATCCGGACGCCCCTCGAGCCTGGGATTACTTTCTCGGACGACCCGCTGCGGATGATGCGTGCTGTTCGTTTTGCGTCTCAACTGGGGTTCCGGATTCGTCCGGATGCTTTTGCCGCAATCTCAGAAAACAAAGAGCGCATTGCCATTGTTTCCAAGGAACGTATTGCTGATGAACTGCACAAAATGGTGCTTTCCCCGAAGCCTTCTGTGGGATTTCTGCTGCTCGACCAGTGCGGCCTTCTGCCGCTGGTTTTTCCCGAACTGTCGGCCCTTAAGGGGGTAGAGGTCAAGAACGGGAAAGCTCATAAAGACAATTTTCTGCACACCCTGAAGGTTCTGGACAATCTGAGCCTCCACACCGATAAGCTCTGGCTTCGGTGGGCTGCTTTGATGCACGATATGGCCAAACCTGCTACGCGCAGATATGTGGATGGCGTTGGTTGGACTTTTCACGGACATGAGTTCCTGGGTGCCAAAATGGTGCCGGGAATATTTCGGTCCTTGAAGCTTCCTCTGAACGATCACATGAAGTATGTGCAGAAATTGGTGCTGCTGCACCTGCGGCCCATTGTGCTTTCTCAGGATGAGGTTACGGATTCTGCCGTCCGCCGTTTGCTGTTCGAAGCCGGAGAAGATGTGGAAGATTTGATGCTGTTGTGTGAAGCTGACATCACATCGGCCAATGACCGTAAGGTGCGGACCTATCTTCGGAACTTCCTTCTGGTACGGGAGAAAATGGTAGAATTGGAACAGAAGGATGCTATCAGGGCCTTTCAGCCTCCGGTGTCTGGCTCTGAGATTATGGAACTGTTTGGGCTTCCTCCGGGTCCGCAGATTGGAGCCCTCAAGAATGCGCTCAAGGATGCGGTGCTGGACGGGATGATCCCCAATGAGGCGGAGTGTGCCCGGGCGTTTCTGGTCGAAAAGGCTAAAGAACTGGGAATTTCGGTGAAGCGGTGATGATGAACATCCAGGCCATTCCGGCCGTCACAAAATAAAAAAGAGGGTGCCTCAACTGGAGGCACCCTCTTTTTTTGACGCGCGTAAGGGTTAAAGATTCCCCTTGATGGCTGCGTGGGCTGCTGCCAGACGGGCGATGGGCACCCGGAAGGGAGAGCAGCTGACATAGTTCAGTCCGATGTGATGGCAGAACTCAACGGAACTGGGTTCCCCACCGTGTTCTCCGCAGATCCCCACCTTGAGGTCGGGGCGGATAGAGCGGCCCTTAACGGTTGCCGTGCCAATGAGTTGGCCAACACCCTTCTGGTCCAGAATCTGGAACGGATCGTTTTTCAGAATGTTCTTTTCCAGATACACAGGCAGGAATTTGCCAATGTCGTCACGGGAGAACCCGAAGGTCATCTGTGTGAGGTCATTGGTTCCAAAGGAGAAGAACTCAGCGGTCTCGGCAATCCGGTCAGCAGTCAGGGCTGCGCGGGGAACCTCGATCATGGTGCCGAGTTTGTACGCGATGCGGTCATTGCGCTCAGCAAAAACCTTGTCGGCGGTGCCACGTATAATCGCTTCCTGATGCTTCAACTCGTAGAGAATGCCCACCAGGGGAACCATGATTTCGGGGATGACCTTGATGCCTTTCTTTTTCAGGTTCAGAGCTGCCTCGAGGATTGCCCGGGTTTGCATCTCGGTAATCTCCGGGTAGGTGTTGCCCAAACGGCAGCCTCGGTGTCCCAGCATGGGGTTGAACTCGTGAAGGGACTCCACTTTCTGGCGGATCTTGGATGCCGAAACGCCCATAACTTGTGCCATCTCCTGCTGTCCTTTTTCATCGTGGGGTACAAACTCATGCAACGGGGGATCCAGCAGACGAACGGTCACCGGCAAACCTTCCATGGCTTCGAAGATGCCTTCAAAGTCTTCGCGCTGCAGCGGCAGAAGTTTCGCCAAAGCCTTGCGGCGGCCAGATTCATCATCGGCCAGGATCATCTCGCGCATGGCCAGAATCTTCTCTCCTTCGAAGAACATGTGCTCGGTGCGACAGAGACCGATACCCTGCGCTCCAAAGTTCCGTGCAGCCCGGGCATCTCTGGGGGTGTCGGCATTGGTGCGGACTTGCAGGCGTGCGTATTTGTCTGCCAAAGTCATCAGGTAGGCGAAGTCGCCGCTGAGTTCGGCAGCCATGGTTTTGATCTTGCCCTCGTAGATGTTTCCTTTGGAACCATCCAGGGAGATCCAGTCTCCTTCGTTGATCACCTTGCCATCAACGGTCATGGTGCGCTTCTTGTAGTCAATCAGAAGGCTTCCCGCCCCAGACACACAGCACTTGCCCATCCCGCGTGCCACAACGGCAGCGTGGGAGGTCATGCCACCACGGGCGGTGAGGATGCCTTCGGCGGAGTTCATACCCTTGAGGTCCTCAGGTGAGGTCTCCACCCGGACCAGAATGGTCTTTTTGCCTTCTTCGGCCCATTTTTCAGCGTCCTCGGCAAAGAACACCACCTGTCCGCTGGCGGCACCGGGAGATGCCGGAAGACCCTTGGCAATCACCTTAGATTTGGCCAGAGCTTCGGTGTCGAACACCGGGTGCAGCAGTTCATCCAGTTTCTCGGGTTCGCAGCGCAGAATAGCGGTCTGCTCGTCAATCATGCCTTCGCGCAACATATCCATGGCAATCTTGACCATAGCCGCTCCGGTACGTTTCCCATTCCGGGTTTGCAGCATCCACAGTTTGCCATCCTGGATGGTAAATTCAATGTCCTGCATATCCTTGCTGTGACGCTCCAGAGCATTCTGGATGTCAAAGAGTTCCTGATAGACCGAGGGCATTGTTTCCTGAAGGGAGGGGAAGTTGGTTTTGCGTTCGGTTTCGCTTACGCCAGCCAGCGCTGCCCATCTCTTGGAACCTTCGATGGTAATCTGCTGGGGCGTACGAATCCCGGCCACCACGTCTTCGCCCTGGGCGTTGATCAGATATTCTCCGTTGAAGATATTCTCTCCGGTACCTGCGTCCCTTGAGAAAGCTACCCCGGTGGCAGAGTTATTGCCCATGTTGCCGAACACCATTGCCTGAACGTTGACAGCTGTGCCCCATTCGGCAGGAATTTTGTTGAGTTTTCTGTACAGGATGGCGCGGTCGTTCATCCAGCTGCCGAATACGGCCATCACAGCGCCCCAGAGCTGTTCCCAGGGGCACACCGGGAAGTCTTTTCCGGTGGACTTTTTCACGGCAGCCTTGAATTGCAATACAAGTTCCTTAAGGTCTTCGGTGGTAAGATCTGTGTCAAGGGTGACCCCTTTCTTCTCCTTCATTTCGTCAATGATGACTTCAAAAGGATCATGGTCCTCCTTGGATACGGGCTTCATTCCCAGCACCACATCGCCGTACATCTGAACAAACCGGCGGTAGGAATCCCATGCAAACCGGGGATTGCCACTTTTTTTGGCAACAGTTTCCACCGCCTTGTCATTAAGCCCCAGGTTGAGGATGGTATCCATCATGCCGGGCATGGAGGCACGGGCACCGGAACGCACTGAGACCAGCAGGGGATTGGAGTCATCTCCGAATTTCGGCCCACCCACAGCGGTTTCCACCCGTGTCATGGCATCTTTTACTTCGGGAGTGATTGTTTCGATGACAGATTCGCGGCCGACCTTATAGTATTCTGTGCAGACCTCTGTAGTAATGGTAAAACCGGGAGGGACAGGGATGCCCAGAAGGTTCATTTCTGCCAGATTGGCTCCCTTGCCACCCAGCAACTCCTTCATTTTTCCGTTTCCTTCGGCGGTTTTGTTGCCGAAGAAATACACGCGTTTTGTTTTTGACATTGCGGTAAAATTTAGTGATATGGACCGCAAATCTACAAAAAATCTGCACACGAACGATGCTCCTCCCGAATGTCCTCGTCTGGAACAGTACGGGATCATCCCGAGCCTGCATTTTGACATCTGATGACGCCAAATTGGGGTGTTTGTTCCCTTTTATTTGTTATCTTTGCCGGGATAGCGAGTGCTTTTGTTTAACTAAAATAATGTCTGGTTCTATGAAGAGAGTTGTTGTTTTGCTGGCGCTAGGTGCGCTAATCCTTGGGGGCTGCAATCCCCTGAAGAAGATGAGCAAGAATGCGCATCTGGTTTCGTATTCCGTGAATCCTCAAACCCTGCAGATGGTAGGTGGGAATGTGCAGATGTCCCTGACCGGGACTTATCCTGCCGAATACTTCCATAAGAAAGTTAAGGTACAGGTGAGTCCGGTCCTGAAAGCCGGTTCCGGTGAGACTTCTTTTGGAAATTACATGGTGCAGGGAGAAAGCATTTCGGAGAACAATAAAGTGATTCCTTTTGGCGGTGGCTCCTTTACTTATTCCTCTTCGGTCCCTTTCACCGATGCGATGAAGGTGTCCCAGCTCGAAGTGCGTCCTGTGGGTTATTACAAAAAGAAATCCCTCGCTTTTGCTCCTGTCAAGGTAGCTGACGGGGTGATCTCTACGGCTTTGCTTGTGAACAAGACGGGCAAGGCAGTGTATGCTTCCGATAAATACGTCCGGGTAACCAGTGATGCTCTGGAGACGGATATCAAGTACCTTATCAACAAGGCAGATGTGCGTAAGAGTGAGGCATCAAAAGGTGAGATCAAGGAGTTTACCGAGTCATTGAAGGCGGCTAAGGCTGATGACCGGGTGGAAATTGCCGGTGCCCGTCTTTCGGCATACGCATCTCCCGATGGCCCTGAAACGCTGAATGAAAAACTGGCCGGGAACCGTCAGTCTTCAGCCCTGAAGTTCTTTACCAAGGAGTTACAGACAGCTCAGGTGGAAGATGTGGTCAAGTCCGATTTCCTGCAGGTGGTTTCTACCCCCGAGGACTGGGAAGGGTTCAAAGAAATGATGGAAGCCTCGGACATTAAGGACAAGCAGCTGATTCTCAGGGTTCTGTCTATGTATTCCGATCCTGTGGTCCGGGAGCGTGAAATCAAGAACATTGCGGCCGCCTACGAGGAGGTGAAGGATAAGATTCTGCCTGCTCTCCGTCGTTCCAAGATGATTGTTGAGATGAATTATATCGGTCGTTCTGATGAGGAGATTGTGGCCCAGTTCAGCCAGGATCCCTCCAAACTGAGTGTCGAGGAATTGCTTGTTGCGGGGAAAGTGGCCGCCACACCTGAGCGGAAGGCCGAGGTTTACAGAACCGCTGCCCGTTTGTTCCCGAGTGAATCCCGGATCCAGAACAATCTTGGCGTTGCCCTTTTGGAGCTTGGCCGGACTGCAGAAGCCAAGACCGCTTTGACTGCAGGCCAGCGTTTGGAGAACACCGACTTGGTTAAGAACAATCTGGGGGTGGTTGCTCTGCGCGAAGGCGCGATTGCCCAGGCAGAGGAGTTGTTTGCCTCTGTGAGCTCTCTTGCTGAAGCCCGTTCCAATCTGGGTGCTGTGAAGATTATCAAGGGACAGTACAGTGAGGCACTGAGTTATCTTAATGCTGATCAGGATGTGAATGGCGCACTTGCCAAACTGTTGTCCAATCAGACCGACGCTGCTCTTTCTACACTGAATGCTACTAAGAGCGACGATGCTATGGTGTACTACATGAAGGCCCTGGTGGGTGCCCGCACCCAGAATACCAGCCTGCTGTATCAGAATCTGACCACTGCCGTTTCAAAGAATCCTGCTCTGAAAGCTGTAGCTGCAGCCGATGCAGAGTTTGCCAGATACTTTGAGGATGCAACTTTTAGTTCCATTGTCCGGTAACGCGAAGTTTCTATAGTGAAAGAGGGCGCCCCGAAAAGGAGGCGCCCTCTTTTTTTAGGCTATGGATGTGCATTATTCAACGGAGAGCATTCGTCTGTAACATTCCCAAAGAACGATGCCTGCAGATACGGACACATTGAAGGAATGCTTGGTGCCAAATTGTGGGATTTCTATACAGGCATCGCAGAGGTTGATGGCTTCCTGCTGAACCCCACGGACTTCGTTCCCGAATACCAGTGCTGTGGGTTCTCCCGGAACGGGACGGAAATCCTGCAAAAGAATGCTGTCGTGTGTCTGTTCGACAGCATATACGCGATATCCCATCTGTCGGAGTTGTTCCAAAGCCTGCGTCGTATCTTCAAAGTATTTCCATATCACGGAGTGTTCGGCACCGAGGGCGGACTTGTGGATCTCCGGGTGGGGTGGGGTGGCTGAGATGCCGCATAGAAAGATGCGTTCTATCAGGAATGCATCTGCCGTCCTGAAAACGGATCCAATATTGTGCAGACTCCGGACATTGTCCAGGACTACAGTGAGGGGAAGCTTGGCAGCCGCTCTGAATTCTTCGAGGGTTTTGCGTTTCAGTTCCTGGGTGGACCTTTTTTCCATGGGATGGGTTTAATCGGCTCAAAGATACGGGAGGTTGCTTTTTCATCCAAATTCACTAAGTTTGTTTTTTTTTGGACATGAGCCTTCTGCAAAAGAATGTTTCTCTGAAATCTCTGCACACTTTTGGGACAGATGTTTCTGCCCGTTATTACGCTCAGGTAGCCCATGTGGAGGACCTGTTGGATTTACTCTCCAATTACCCGGCTGAGGCTGAGGATATTCTGGTCCTTGGGGGAGGTAGCAACCTCTTGTTTACCCGGGATTACGAAGGGCTGGTTATCCATCCCTCTATGTTGGGCAAGGAAGTCGTACGGGAAACGGATCAGCATGTGTTCGTGCGTGCTTCTGCAGCCGAGGATTGGGATGGGTTGGTTGCGTGGTCTGTTTCAAAAGGATATGGCGGACTGGAGAACTTGTCCCTGATCCCAGGCCGGGTAGGTGCTTCGGTGGTTCAAAATATCGGAGCTTACGGTGTGGAAGTGGCTGATGTGGTGGACAGAGTGGAGGCGGTTTCTTTGCAAACGGGCGAGCAGGTCATCTTCCGGAATGAGGAGTGCACTTTTGCTTACAGGGATAGCTATTTCAAGCATCAGGGACGGGATAGTTACATGATCACTTCGGTGTTGTATAAGCTGACCAAGGAGCCAGTGCTGTGCCTCGAATATTCAGATTTGTCTGCGGCTATGGAGTCCTGCCCTCAGGCAGACATTGCAGCAGTCCGCAGGGCGGTGATAGATATCCGCAAAAAAAAACTTCCGGATCCGGCTGAGGTGGGCAATGCCGGGAGTTTCTTCAAGAATCCGGTGGTCCCCAAGGTTTTATACGATCGAATAAAAGATGAATTTCCGGACCTCCCGGGACACCGGGTGTCGGCCGACATGGTGAAGATTCCTGCCGCCTGGCTAATCCAGCAATGCGGATGGAAAGGGAAGAGGGTAGGAGACGCAGGCGTTTATCCCCACCAGCCCCTTGTGCTGGTGAATTACGGGCATGCATCCGGGAAGGAGATTTTTGATCTCTCCCAGCGCATCATGTGGTCTGTAGAGTCGGAATTCGGTGTGACTCTCGATACCGAGGTTAATGTGTTTTAACTGCTTCTCCGATTAAGGTTGCAGAGGTAGCACTGTGGATCAAGACCGAAACATAATCCCCTTTTTGATAATCCTCCGCAGGAAATACCACTACTTTGTTTTGCGAAGTCCTGCCTGAGAGATAGGCTTCGGATTTCCTCGATGGACCCTCTGCGAGGACCTCAAACACTTTGCCGATATCTGCCTGCTTACAGTTTGCAGAAATCTGGTTCTGGAGGTCGATGATCTCCTGAAGCCTCCGGGCTTTGATCTGGTCCGGAACATCATCCGGATACTTTCGCGCAGCCAATGTTCCTGGACGTTCAGAGTACTTGAACATAAAGGCGAAGTCGAATCTGGCTTCCTGCATCAGGGACAGGGTGTGCTGGTGGTCCTCATCGGTCTCCGTGCAAAACCCGGCAATGAGGTCGGTAGAGATGCTGCATTCCGGAACAATATTCCGGATGGCTTCTATTCTGCCCATATACCACTCCCGGGTGTAACCTCTCTTCATAAGATCCAGAATCCGTGAACTTCCCGATTGTGCCGGCAAATGTATGCTTCTGCAGATGTTGGGATATGCCGCCATTACGTGCAACACCTCGTCACTCATATCCTTGGGGTGGGAGGTGGAATAACGTACCCTTAACTGGGGGGATACAAGGGCAACTTGTTCTATGAGCGAAGCAAATCCGATGGATTGTCCCGGGCCGGACTTCCAGTGATAGGAATCCACGTTCTGCCCCAGCAGGGTAACTTCCCGGAATCCCTGATCGAGCAGTTCCCTCACTTCCCTGAGGATGGATTCGGGGTTTCTGCTGCGTTCTCCGCCCCGGGTGTAGGGCACAATACAATATGCACACATATTGTTGCACCCCCGCATGATGCTTACAAAGGCCGATACGCCATTGGTGTTGATCCGAACGGGAGCAATGTCAGCATACGTTTCCTCACGCGACAGCAATACCTGCACTCCTTTGATCCCTGAGGATGCAGAGCGCACCAGAGTAGGCAGGTCGCGATAGGCGTCCGGTCCCACCACCAAATCCACCATCTTTTCTTCCTCCAGCAATTGTTCTTTGAGCCTTTCGGCCATACACCCAATCACTCCGATGAGGATTCCCGGCCTGTGTTTTTTGTGGGTAGCGAGCTCCGCAAGGCGCCCGCGAACCCTGATCTCGGCATTCTCCCTGATTGCGCAGGTGTTGATCAGGATCAGGTCGGCTTCCGAAGGGTCAGAGGTGGACACAAAACTCTCCCTGTCCAGGATGGAGGTGACTACTTCGCTGTCCGCAACATTCATCTGGCATCCGTAGGTTTCAATATACACTTTCTGTTGTGTCTGCAGGGATGCGCTGAAGGTGAGGTTTGTGCCGGGGCGGGCGGGAGGTTGACGATACATATATTGAATTTAAGGCCCGAAAGTTACAGAATTTTCATTTTTGGGCGGCTGATTATCCCCTGGCATCCCTTATATTTGTAAACAAACCCTACCGATCCTACTGTTGCATGCATTTGTCCGTTGAGAATATACTGCTTTTTGGGTCTCTGATGTTGTTTTTGAGTGTGGTTTCCAGTAAGACCTCGCTACGTCTGGGTATGCCGGCACTGGTGCTGTTTCTGGGGCTGGGAATGCTGGCGGGTTCTGATGGTTTGTTGGGGATTGAGTTCGCAGATCCTGCAAAGGCCCGTTTTCTGGGAATTGTGTCTTTAAATATCATTCTGTTCTCAGGAGGTTTGGATACTGATTTGGGAACGGTTCGTCCCGTTCTTTTACGGGGATTGGTGCTTTCAACCCTTGGTGTCTTGCTTACCACCGTGCTTCTGGGCCTCTCGGTTCACTGGTTGATGGATTTTCCCCTTCCGGTTTCCATGCTTTTGGGCGCCATCGTTTCTTCTACAGACGCTGCAGCCGTGTTCTCCATTTTCAGGTCCCGGAGTTCGGGTCTCAAAAGAAATCTGCGACCCTTGCTGGAATTTGAGAGCGGGAGTAACGACCCGATGGCATACGCCTTGATGCTGGCCTGCCTTCAATGGATTATGGAGCCCGGTAAACCGGTTTGGCAAATGGCTTTGATGGCGATACAGGGTTTGGCTCTGGGTGCAGCCATTGGATATCTGATGGGAAAGCTCTGTGTCTGGATTCTCAATAAGATCAATCTGGATATTGACGGTATGTATCCGGTGCTTACTCTGGCCTTGTTGTTTTTTACCGGGTCTTTCACCGAGTTGACCGGAGGAAACATGTTTCTGGCCGTGTATGTTGCTGGCTTGATTCTGGGCAACAGCAGCTTTATGCATCGCAGAGCCATCGTACGCTTTTATGACGGCCTCTCCTGGCTGATGCAGATCGTTATGTTTATCGCGCTCGGTTTGCTGGTGTTTCCATCCAAGATTCTGCCCATCATGGGCGTGGGACTGGCATGCTCCCTGTTGCTNNACCTATCCCATGGTGGCAGGAATAGACCATGCGGAGGATATCTTCCATATAGTGTTTTTTATCTCCATTACATCGGTGTTGCTTCAGGGAACCACTCTCTTCGCTCTGGCTGGCAGGTGGAATCTGATTATTCCTGCGCGGATACGTAAACGTCTACCCTTTGAACTGGAGTTATCCGATCACTTTCGTTCGGAGATGCTGGAGCTTACCGTTCCCGATGCCTTTTCACTTTCGGGGAAATCACTGGTGGAGATTGAATTCCCAAAATCAGCCCTGATTGTGATGATTCATCGCGATGGACACTATCTCACACCTAAGGGCTCTACCACTCTGGAAGTGGGTGATACCCTTATTCTTTTGGCTGATAACAAGGAGACAGTAGCCAGGGTCAGGATGATTCTGGGTTGCTCCGAAATTGAGTGACTCTCTGACTAGATTCAGTTATTGTTTAACTGGTCAAATAGGGGGTGTTTTCCCCTTTTGTACTTGGCCAGGCCTTCCTCAAGTTTTCTTTTCAGATCGGAGGATTCCTCCTCATTCAGCTGTTTTTGCCATTCACTCATGGCTCGTTCTGGGCTTTTGACTTCGTTAATCACCATTTGAAACAACGAAAGACAACGGAAGGATTCAGTGATGGTCAGAAACAACATGGTGCGGATTTGCGCGGCATTCACCCATGCTTGATCATTTGTCAGGAGGTACACGGAAAAGAGGATCAGACCGCTCTCCCAGTCCATGGAGAAACACCCCGCCATGAGTTGTTCATTGTACCGGGCCATGAGTTCTGCGACTTCTCGTTTTCGGTTTCCTGGGCTGCAGTAGGGAATGAGTGCTTTACAGACAATCTCTTCCTGTTCCGGGTGGTACGCAAAGAGTGCGCGCACGTTGTTGTTGGATGCCTGAAAACCAAAGTGTACCATGAGGCCGTTTTTGTTCACCGCATGATCCCAGTCAATCTCTTTCATCAGGTCGCTGATGTTGCTGATGTAACGATTCATGTTCGTGTTTTTTTTGTTGGTATTAGCTAAATAGTCATATTTAATGCTGTAAATATATATCTAGTTTTGCATATATGCAATAGCTAACGAAAAAATAATATCCAGGCCAGATATCAGAGTTGACGCGAGGGAGTGAAAGGCCAAAGGGGAAGCAGCAGGGCGAGGAATTCCTGCTCAAAGTTCGGAGTAAACACGTCATTACCTGATTGCTCCAATATTTCCAGAAGGCTCCAGAATCGTCCGTCTTCGAGTTCATCGGAATTCGGTGTGGGCGGCTCTTCACGAAACGTGTAGAAAG
>DFUR01000098.1 GCA_002380425.1 Bacteroidales bacterium UBA4181 | reverse complement strand
GTCACACCCCGCGTGGGGTGTGTGGATTGAAACCACAGCGTGGTGATGCTGTTACTATACCTACTCTTGTCACACCCCGCGTGGGGTGTGTGGATTGAAACGGTAAATTTGTGCTTCCATTGCATAAGATAACCTGTCACACCCCGCGTGGGGTGTGTGGATTGAAACTATGTTCGATTGCGTGAAGTGTAGCAACCGAATGTCACACCCCGCGTGGGGTGTGTGGATTGAAACGTAAGGAGTGCCGTTAATAAGGCATTGCGTGTAGTGGTCACACCCCGCGTGGGGTGTGTGGATTGAAACTACAACATCACGCCTGATGTGGTGCGCTCAATTGTCACACCCCGCGTGGGGTGTGTGGATTGAAACTTTGGCCAATTTGCCCGGCATGGACTGGATATTGTGTCACACCCCGCGTGGGGTGTGTGGATTGAAACAATGCTCAGGTTTCTCTTTTCTGGCTCCGGGGCCTGCGTCACACCCCGCGTGGGGTGTGTGGATTGAAACACATCGAGAGCGTAGTCAACGCAAAGCGACTGTATGTCACACCCCGCGTGGGGTGTGTGGATTGAAACGCCTCCGGACCGATTACCCAGTCCAGGGACATGGAGTCACACCCCGCGTGGGGTGTGTGGATTGAAACTGACATCGACACAACGACTTGTATCCAGAATCTGTCACACCCCGCGTGGGGTGTGTGGATTGAAACACTCTGGAGCATGGAACAGGCCAGCGGGTTATGTCACACCCCGCGTGGGGTGTGTGGATTGAAACACGGATACTAATGTTATAGTGCGCAAGGTCCGGAGTCACACCCCGCGTGGGGTGTGTGGATTGAAACATTTACTTTGTCTCCTTATGCACTATCAATTTAGTCACACCCCGCGTGGGGTGTGTGGATTGAAACATTACTTTCTCTTCGCTTGGTGCCGCATTCGAGGTCACACCCCGCGTGGGGTGTGTGGATTGAAACAACAGGGGTACAAGGTTATTCTTGGACAGGAACGAGTCACACCCCGCGTGGGGTGTGTGGATTGAAAACCGTTGCCTTCTTCGACTTTACTCTTTCTATTCTTGATGAACGAATTGTTGCTTCACTGTCGTAATATTTCTCGTGGTCTCATTGTTTGAGGGTTATATACCTCATGGCAACAATAAAGATCGGTTATTTTTGTTGCAACATCAACAAAGGGAAGGCTTTTCGTGTGACAAAACCGCCAATTTTCTGGGTGTCACCCTATTGATCGAGAGCTAAGGACTGAGTTTCCTTGATTGAGCGTGCCTTTGACCGCCAGCACCAGCAATGGGTCGCCCATAACCGAGCACCCTTGACGGATTATCGTCAAAACAATTGTGTCCATTTGTGGATAAATGTGTGTATTTTCGGGACCGGGCTTTGGCTTCGGATTTTGTTGTGTGTTTTCTATGAGAAAGGCGTTTCTGCTCGGTGTTGCCTTATTTGTTTCATTTCACCTGTTTGGGAAGGAGGTTTCTCCCGATCAGGCCCGGAGTGTTGCCGTGGCATTCCTGCAGCAGGCAGGACAGACGGGCCTGAAAAGTGTCAGGCCGACGGAGCTGCGCCTGGTGGAGGGCTTTCGGGACTTGTATTTATTCACCATCAACGAGGACGAAGGGTTTATCCTGATGTCCGCCGAGGATGCCACCTATCCTGTATTGGGTTACTCTACCAGTAAACCCATCGGAGACCCGAAGGAGCTTCCTGACCACGTCCGGGCCTGGATGGAAGGGTATCAGCAGCAGATTCGCAAACTCAGGGCTGAGCGTGCGCAGGGCTCGGAGCGTATCAGAAGCATGTGGAAGGGTTCTTTCTCCTCGCAGAAATCGGTCACATCCGTTGTGGAGCCCCTGATTCAGACAAGATGGGATCAATTCCCGTTTTACAATGACTTGTGTCCCTTCGATCCGGTGTACCAGGACCGCACCATTGTGGGTTGCGTGGCCACCTCGATGGCCCAGATTATGAAGTATTGGGAATATCCTTCCAGGGGGTTCGGGGTGCATGCCTATAAAGCCGGAAGGTTCGGGATTCTTTCGGCCGATTTTGCTTCGGCACGCTACGACTGGGATGCCATGCCGGCTGAGGTCAGCGGCCCGAACGAGGCTGTGGCGACCCTGATGTATCACTGTGGGGTGGGGGCCGAAATGGACTATGGCGTTCTGGCTGTAGGAGGCAGCGGGGCCCAGATATTGTCGGCCACTGCCAACAAGGCTTCCAGCGAGTATGCTCTGGAGGTGTATTTTGGATACCCCGTCTCGGTACAGGGCTTAAAGCGCAGTGCGTACACCGATGCTGCCTGGAAGGAACTGTTGCGTGAGGAACTGGACAACGCCCGGCCGGTGCTGTACGGAGGATTTGGGCCTGGATACGGGCATGCCTTTGTATGCGACGGCTACGATGCAAACGGGTTTTTCCATTTCAACTGGGGTTGGAGTGGACATGCGGACGGGTATTTCTTGCTTGATGCCATGAATCCCGGCGGCAACACCTTTAACGATGGCCAACTGGCCATCATAGGCATCCATCCTCCCAATCCGGATCAGGACCCCATGGTCCGAATAACAGCCGATGTCACCGCAGACAGCGAAGAGATTGTGTACCATGATGCGTTCACAGTGTCTGCCGGGATAACGAATTTCGGAGTCCGGCAAGGGCAGGGTGAGTTCTGCGCCCTTGTGTTTGATGAGTCCTTGCGGATGTTGGATACCATTCAGGTCCTCAGGACACCGGCCAGGGCGCACCGTGGTTCCACCCGTTCCGAGATTACGTTCCGTTCAAAGGGTATTGCTGCAATGACCCCCGGGAAGTACCGGGTTTACATCCAGTATCGTTCCAACGGAGGAAGGTGGACCTTTTTGCAAAGTCCCGAGGGAGATGACACCACAAAAGTGTTTGCAGCTATCGAGGTCCGGAATCCTGATGACATCGTCCTGAGTGCACCGCTAAGGAGCCTTACGCCTGTGGTGGAATCAGGGGATGCGCTGCAGGCTTCGTTCAATATGGCCAACAACGGCCCGGATAGGTTTGAAGGCTCGGTAGCGTTGCGTCTGTACACCCCCAGGTGGGAGCTGGTGTCTGTGCTCGGAGAGAAATCCGGGATATCCATCGCTCCGCATCAGTCGCTTCCGGACAGCATGGTCATTACATGTCCTAAGGTCCTTGCAGATTCCGGGTCGTATCTGCTGGCCCTGTTCCATAAACCGCAGGGAGGTGCATACACCCTGACAGGCTCTGCTGCTCCGTTTCGGAACCCGGTATGGTTGGATGTTTCCGAAGGCCCGGTTGTGTCCGATAGGTATGAGGTGAACGACTCGCTCTCCATAGCTTTCCCGTTACAGGTAGCATTCTCAGAGAATACGGGCTCTGTATCCACTCCCGGGTCGAACATCCACAAGCCCAATACGCATGATTTCTATGCGCTTTCTCTGCCCGCGGGCTACCAGTACGCGGTGCATGCCTTTGTGCACGATGCCCACCTCACGACCAACGGCAAGAATTACTCCCTGGATGCTATGTTCAGGTATTCCATCGGGGGGGCGGAATGGTCTGACTCTTTTGATGATGTTCTCACCTCTGAGTTTCTTTTGCCCGGGGGCAATACGGTTTATTTTGATGTGTCTGCCTGGGACACAACCGCCATCGGGTCCTATCTTTTGGAGGTTAAGATCCGCCGATGGGCAACGCCCGGCGAAGACCCCCCGCCACCCGTTACACAGTGGTCGGTCTATCCCAATCCTTTTTCAGATGTGGTTACCCTTGCTGCTCCCGAAACCATTCTGGAGTTTGAGTTGTTTGACATGCGGGGCAGCTTGATTATGTCGGCTCCTGTGGGGCCTGGCCATAGCTCCATTGACCTGTCCACCTGCAAACCGGGGGTGTACATCCTGAAACTGAAGTCAGCCGGTACTGTATATACCCGGAAGATGATGAAAAGGTAGCCACTCCAGACCTATTTCATACTTTGAATTTGAAATAATGCTTATATTTGCGTGAAATATCATTCACTAATAATCAATATAAGGCTTTATGACTGAAAAATCATTCAAGGAATGGGTGTCTATGAGTGATAAAGCTTTGACGGGGCATATTGGAGCATTCGTACGGCATCACCGAATGGAGCAGAATAAAACTCAGGATGAACTGGCCGCGGCTGCAGGCATCAGCCGTTCCACCTTGAGTTTGTTGGAGCGGGGGGAGGCTGTTACCACTACCACGCTTATTCAGGTGTTGCGGATACTCGATCAGTTGTGTGTGATGGATGCTTTTGAAGTAAGAGAGCGTGTGAGCCCTTTGGCTATTGCCAAACTGCAAAAAGGAAAACGCCAGCGGGCAAGGAGCAAGTCAGGGAAGAAGGATGAAGGGTCAGATATTACAGATTGGTAAGCCATGAACGTAGCGGAGGTAAAGATATGGGGCGTATCGGCAGGGGCCGTAGTTTGGGATAATAGCACGGGATATGCCACGTTTGAGTACGATCCGCGATTCAAGCAACTTGGGTGGGACCTGGCGCCACTAAAAATGCCCATTGAAGGGATGCAAAGTGTGTTTTCGTTTCCTGAATTACGTAAGGATAATCATTCGGAGTTCAACACATTCAAAGGTTTACCCGGTTTGCTGGCCGATTCGCTCCCTGATAGATACGGACACCAGCTTATCAACCTATGGTTGGCACAACAGGGCCGTCCACAGGAAAGCATGAACCCGGTGGAAATGCTCTGCTTCATCGGTACCCGTGGTATGGGGGCCCTTGAGTTTGAGCCGTCAGTACTGAAAGAAAACAAACGAACCTTTTCCATTGAAATCGATAGTTTGGTGGACATGGCCCAAAAGATGCTCCACCAAAAGGAGACATTTTCTGCCCATCTCAATGAGGATGAAGAGAAGGGCGTATTGGAAATACTCAAAATCGGCACATCTGCCGGGGGTGCCCGCCCTAAAGCCGTAATCGCCTGGAATGAAAAAACCGGAGAGGTTCGGTCAGGCCAAACCAATGCGCCAAAGGGATTTGAGCATTGGCTTATCAAACTCGATGGCGTAAGTGATGTACAATTGGGCGCCAGCCATGGTTACGGAAGGGTGGAAATGGCCTATTACAATATGGCCAGAGCATGCGGAATTGAGATGATGCCCTCTCGTTTATTAGAAGAAAACGGCAGGGCACACTTTATGACCAAACGCTTTGACCGTGAGGGGGGAAGCGTAAAACATCATGTCCAGACATTTTGCGCGTTAAAGCATTTTGATTACAATCTGGTCAACAGTTTCAGTTATGAGCAATTGTTTCAGTGCATGCGGGAGTTGAAACTGACCTATGCCGACGCGGAGCAGATGTTTCGAAGAATGGTATTCAATGTGATTGCCCTCAACTGTGACGATCACTCCAAAAATTTTGCGTTTTTGTTGAAACAAGGTAGCAAGTGGGAATTAGCTCCTGCGTATGATGTGTGTCACGCGTACCGTCCGGGTAGCGAGTGGGTCAGTCAGCATGCGTTGAGCATCAATGGCAAAAGGAAGGGCATTACCATACAGGATTTATTGGCTGTTGGGGCATCCATCCGCTGTAAAAAATCATCAGAAATAATAGATGAAGTCATTGATATCGTGCATCAATGGAAAAGATATGCTGATGCTGTTCAGGTCAATCCACCATTGCGTGATGGGATTGACAAAACTTTTATGAAGGTCTGAGCCCGTTACCAAAGGGAAATTCATTAAGAATTTTTAACGTATTGGTGCTGAATTTCTTTCTACTTTAGTGCGTTACTAATAACTCCTATTATGAGAATTCATTCTGTCCTTAAATGCCTGATGGCGCTTGGTGCCATGGCTTTTTTTATCCCCGGAGCCTCTGCACAGCGCCTCATGGAGCATCTGGACCGTGGCGTAGTCGCGGTAAGCCAGGGTAAAGGCAATGTTTTTGTGGGTTGGAGGCTTCTGGGGACGGAGCCCCGGGACCTTGGGTTTAATGTGTATCGTGCCACAGGCGGCGGAGCTCCCGTCAAGCTGAATGCGGAGCCCATTACTAAGGCCACCCAGTTTTTCGATACCAGGGTGGACACCACCAAGGCCAATACCTGGTTTGTACATGCGGTTGTGGGCAAAAAAGAGCAAAAGGCTGATGGAAGCTTCACGATTCCAGCCAACGCCCCTGTGAGGCAGTATCTTTCCATCCCCATGAAAAATCCCCAAGGTTATGGTGCCGGGGATGCAACGGTGGGCGACCTGGACGGAGACGGTCAATATGAGATCGTGGTCCACATGGTGGGGAGGGGTTTTGACAACTCCCACGAAGGATTTGCCACCCCGCCCATCATCCATGCCTATAAACTGGATGGAACCCTGATGTGGGAAATCAATTTGGGCAGGAACATCCGTGAGGGGGAACATTATACCCAGATGATGGTCTATGACCTGGACAATGACGGCATTGCTGAATTTGCCTGCAAGACGGCCGATGGCACCATTGACGGGGTTGGAACAGTGATTGGCGATTCCACCAAGGATTACCGGAACAGTGTGGGCCGGATTATCGAAGGCCCCGAATATTTCACCATCTTCAATGGCACTACTGGTGCCATCATGCAGACCGTTGACTATGTTCCGCCCCGGGGGGATGTCAGTGCCTGGGGGGGCGAAGGTGGAAACCGTGGAAATGACAGCTACGGCAACCGGGTGGACCGGTTTCTGGCTTGTATTGCCTATCTGGACGGAAAGAACCCCAGTGTGATTATGACCCGCGGCTACTACGGCCGTTCGGTGCTTGCCGCATGGGACTGGAAGAAAGGAAAACTACAATTGCGTTGGGTGTTTGACTCCAAGAATCGCGAGAGTCCCTATTCCGGACAGGGCAACCACCAGTTGAGTGTGGCCGACGTGGACGGGGATGGATTCGATGAGATCTTGTTTGGTTCCCTGGTGGTGGACCATGACGGCACCCCTGCATATACTACTGGTTTCCGTCACGGAGATGCCATGCACGTGAGCGACCTCGACATCGACAGCCCGGGGTTGGAAGTGTTTACCGTCCATGAGCTTGAGGAAGAAGGAGAGACCGGTCCGGGAGCATCGTTGTATAGCCCCGGCCTCAAGAAGGTCTTGTGGAAGGGAGCCATGGGTGAAGACATAGGCGGAGGCGTGGCCGAGGATATCGACCCCTCAAACCCCGGTGCCGAGATGTGGTTCCACCGCAAATACGGGCTACTCAATATGAAAGGCGATTCCATTGGCCCGATGCCCTCTTCTACTGGTTGGGTGATTTGGTGGGATGGTGGGCTCACCCGGCAATTGCTCTCCGGTAGCCGTATCGACAAATATAAAGTGGGCCCCATTTTCACGGCTGAAGGAGCCGGTGGCGGAGGATATCCCAGCCTGACCGCGGACATTTTGGGCGACTGGCGCGAAGAGCTCATCATCCGCTCCCGCGACAGAAGTGAGTTGCGTATCTATACCACGACTGTGCCTACCGAACACAAAATGTACACCCTCATGCACGATCCTGTGTACCGGTTAGGCATTGCCTGGCAGAACGTAACCTATAACAAACCCCCGCATCTTGGGTTCTGGCTGGGAGCCGGTGTGGACAAAGCACCCACCCCTGACATCAAGCTGATGCGCAGGAAGAAGTAGATTTGTTGTCCAGTTTTGGTTTCGACGGAGGGCCGCAGGGGAAGCATTTCCCTGCGGCCTGTCCATTTCCAGGCACCCCTTTTCCCTGCGGCCTATCCATTTCCGGGCCCTCCATTTTCTAAATAGTGCAGTTTGAAGTCCCCAAAATGGCCAAATAGTGCAGTTTGATGCGTCAAAAATGGCCAAATAGTGCAGTTAAGAGCTACAAAAATGGCCAAATAGTGCAGTTAAGTGAAAGAAAGCGCTATATTTGCCTGTAAATCCTAATTGGAAGGCCATGCTTACCAATAAATTTCAAAGAATCATTGCAGACCAACAATTAGAAGTGTCGGAGTTCGACCTTACTAAGGTGTGCAGACGATCGGAAGAGTCCCTTTTTGATCTGGAGAGTCCCTTGGCACAGATTGTTATTGGTGTGCGGCGTTGCGGTAAATCCACCTTGTGCCATATGGCTTTGAGGCGGAGCGATATACATTATGCCTATGTCAATTTTGATGATGAACGCCTGTCCGGCCTGAGAACCGCACAACTGGATGATGTTTTGGAGGCATTGTATATGGTTTATGGTGACTTCAAGTATCTGTTTATGGACGAGATACAGAACGTTAAAGGATGGAATCTGTTCGTTAATAGGCTTTTGCGCCAGAATGTTCATTTAGTCATTACCGGGTCCAATGCAAAGCTTCTCAGTAGTGAACTGAGCACCTATATGACGGGACGCTATAACCAAATTGAATTATTCCCGTTTTCCTTTCAGGAATATCTTGAGTTGCGGGGAATCAATAGTAATGCTTTGACGACAAAGGACTTGGCTTTCAGGAAGCAGGCCTTTGAAGAGTATCTCGTGAAGGGGGGATTCCCCGAGTTGTTTCGTATAAGAGACACCAAAGGATACGTTCAGCGACTAGTCCATGACATTATCACTGTCGACATCAAAAAACGCTTTAAGATTCGTTATCTGGATGCTCTGGTTAAGATCGCCAGCTATATGATTGCCAACTTTGCACAGCAGACAAATTTTAAAACTCTTGCTCAGCATTTCGGTCTGGGAAGTCAGCATACGGCAGAAAACTATGTGAACTATCTCTGTCAGGCCTACCTGTTGGTGGGCATCAGTAAGTTTTCGTACAAGGCGCGTGAGCGTGTGCGGGACCAGAAAATGTATCTGATTGATCAGTCGCTGATTTCCGCGCAGAATAATAGCCTTACAGGCGACAATATCGGGTGGAGACTGGAAAATATTGTATTTCTGGAGCTGTTGAGGAGAAAGAAAACATCCAATTACGATCTTTATTATTACCGCAATGGCTATGAGATTGATTTTGTTGTTTGCGAAAGGCTGCAGACGGTGGAATTGATTCAGGTGGCGATGCACGTTGATACGGACAAAGTATTCAGGCGGGAAACGTCCGCGCTTGTGAAAGCTATGAAGGCTCACAAATGCCCCAATCTAACCCTGCTGACGCTGGATAGTTCAAGGTTGCATCATGTTGAGGGGGCAACCATCCGGGAGTTCAACATCATTGAGTGGCTCTGCAGGGATGAGCTGTCAGCGCAGCAAGGGTAACCGTAGCAGGCTCATTCAAGCAGTTCCCGGATGCTGTCTTCGTTTTGGTTTTCGGAGTAATGCATCACAAATGCTTTGGGGGACATCCCGAAGAATTCATGAAAATTATACGAAAAGTAGGAATGGCTTGAGAATCCTACTTTGAAGGCAACTTCGGAGATGTTTACCTTGTTGTTCACCAGCAGGAAAGCGGCCTGTTTCAGACGTATGGACCGGATCAGGCTGCCGGGAGACACCCCCAGTATTTCTTTGAGTTTCCGGTTTAGGTGGGCCCGGCTCACCCCCATTTCCCTGCTCAGGGTATCGACACTCAGCTCATTGTCTTCCAGGTGCTCGCGAATGTACCCGATGACCTTCTTAACCAGTTTGTCGTTGGCCGAGTCTATGGACACACCTTCGAAATTGTAGCCCATCTCCGTGCGATGCATCCTGTGCAGGATCTTCTCCCGGGCTCGGATGGCCTGGCTGATGGCGCCCCGTAGCAACAGCAGGTTGAACGGTTTGGTGAGGAACCGGTCGGCAAGCATGCGTACACTTTGCATTTGAAGGTGCTCGGAGTTCTCGGAGGTGAGCAGGATGACCGATATGGAGTCGGTTTCCGGGTTGTTTTTGATCCGTTGACAGAGTTCCAGCCCGTTCCCGTCGGGCATCAGGTAGTCCGAAACGACCACATCGGGATGGGTGCGCAGAATCAGTTCCCAGGCCTTGTTCCCGCTGTGGCAGGTGTCTACGGTATAATCGGAGAGTTCCTTTTTCAGATACTGGCAAAACTCTTCATCGTCATCGGCCACCAGCACCCGGTAACGCCTGGCGGGCCGGGCATTCCCGGGAATGCCCTTATCGGGCAGGACATCTGCAGCCATTGCCCATCCTGGGAGAGCCCTCCCTGAGGAGTCCGGTTCCGTAAAGGCTTCCCTCGACATTTCCTGTTTGTGCTCCCCATCGGCAAACTCCGGGAGGGTGTTGTCTGGTGGGGTTTCTCCGGAGATGTTCAGGTGCCCGGGTTGGGTGCTGGTGTCTTCGGTGAAGCCGCTCAGTTCCTCTTCGGTGAGGTGGGCGTTGCCCATGGGTATCCTGACGGTGAATGCTACCCCGTCATGGCCCACATTGTGGACAGTTATCTGCCCGTGGTGCAGCAACACCAACTCATGAGTGAGGTGCAGCCCCAGCCCGGAACCTGCTGTCCCCGCGGCGCACTCGCCCTGATAAAACCGTTCGAAGATGTGGTGGATGTCTTCCTCACGGATGTGGGTGCCTGTGTTGAATATCCTGATCTCGGCGAATTCCGGCACGGCGGGAGAGGGAATCTCCCCGGTATTCCGGGCAGAGGTCACTCTGATTAGAATCCGGCCTGATTGCGGGGTGAACTTAAAGGCATTGGAAAGGATGTTGTATATAATCTTGTCAAAATGGCTGTTGTCTAACCAGAGCATCAGTTCCTTGTCACTGCTTTCCATAGTGAAGCTGATTCGCTTGATGGTGGCCATGTTCTTAAACGACAGCATGCTTTGTTTGATGATGGAGATCAGATCCTGTTCCCTGAAACGGAGTTTCATCTGGCCGCTGCCGATTTTCCGGATGTCCAGCAATTGGTTGATTACATTGAGAATGCGTGTGGCGTTGCGGGATATCACCTGGTACACTTCGCGGGTGTCTGCGTCAGAGCTGGCATCCATGAGTTTCTTCAAAGGAGATATAATCAGGGTCAGAGGGGTCCGGATCTCGTGGGCAATACTGGAGAACAACCGCAGTTTGTCTTCGTTGACTTGTTCGTTGTGCCGCGCCTCTCTGAGTTTGCGCTGTTGTTCCTGTTTGTTGGTGTAGTGCTGGTAGGCCCCGCACAGGGCCACCATGCCCAGCAGCAGGTACAACAGCTTGGCCAGCATGCTGCTGTACCAGGGGTGCATTACGATCACCCGGATGCTGCGGCGGGTCATATTGGTACTCTCCTCGTCAAAATATCCTTGCACCTCAAAGGTGTACCGTCCGGGGGGCAGGCTGACGTAGGTGGCTCTGGCGTTGGCGGCATCGGTGTGGTGCCAGGACTCATCGTAGCCTGAGAGCCGGTAGGAATAACTCACATTCTGAGGATTGGAATACTCCCGCGCGGAGAAGTACAGGGTAAGCGCGTTCTCGCCGTAGCCGAGCCTCAACGTGGTGGCTTCAGTGAGGGAGGCATCAGCAATATTTTTTTTCCCGGGTTCCGGGGTGTATTCGACAAAGTGGTTGTTCACATTCAACTGCGTAAAAAATATGGGCTGCATGTGGTATTGCTGCTTGTTCACCTGAGCAGGGTTCACCCTGATCACGCCGTTGTCCCCGCCGAACGAGATTTTGCCATCCTCGTCCGGGTGAACGGCCCCAAAGTGGAACTCACCCATGTGAAAGCCCTCAAAGGAGGAGTAGTTCCTGATGTGTCTGGTCTTGAGGTTGATTCGTGAAAGGTTTTTGGGTGTGGTAAGCCACAGTGACTGGTCATCCCCCCGGGCCATGGCCAGTATGTTCTGTGATTCCAGGCCCTGACTGGGGTCGGGTTGCTGAAAAGTGTTTTGCTTGAGATGGTATTCCAGCAGGCCCTCTGTGGTGCCGATGTAGAGGATGTCGTCCACTTGCCCGAAGCAATTCGTTGGGCTGAAAAGAGCCGGGCCGATGTTGGCAGGGAACAGATGATGACCATCAATATCATAGCAACTGGTGCCATGGGAAGTCCCCATCCACAGCCTCCCGGAGCCGTCCAGGTGCAGGGAACGAATCCACTTGTTCACCGGAAGGTCCGGAATGATCACCTCCTGTTTGTTCAAATCAATGATGTTGAGGCCTCCCCCGTTGGTACCCGCGAACAGCAGGTTTCTCAGAGAGTCGTATTCCAGGCACATAATCTTGTCGTTGTTCATCTTGCTCAGGAAGGCGGGCTGAGAAAATTTCCCTCCCCTGAAACCAAAGAGCCCCTTTCCGTATGTCCCAGCCCAGATGGTGCCCTGGCTGTCCGAAGCCAAGGCGATTACGGAACGGCACCCGAGGCCCTCATTTTTTGAAACGAGTCTGGTCAGGTCATCCTGTTGGGCCATAAAAACCCCGCCCCCGTCTGTGGCGATCCACAGGTTCCCTCCGGCATCCCGCGTAAAAGCACACACGCAGGAACTGTTTCTGCCCGAGAGGTCATCGGTAATGGCAAAGTATTCAAATCCCGAGATGGTTTTGGGTATGATGAACAGCCCTTTTTGATACAGGCCGGCCCAGAGGTTTCCGTCGGTGTCCTCAAGGAGGGCATGTACCTTGCTGTGTTCCAGCAGTACAACGTTGTTTGGAACATTGAGCGGACGTGCCGATTCGGTGTTGCGGTCGAATACCCAGATTCCTCTGTTCTCGGAACCGATAAGGATGGCGCCGTCCTTTCGCACCAGCAGCGATTGGATGTTCATATTTTGGAGTGCCTCCGTGTGGGGTGCTCTAAGTGCCTTTATTACAGCGTCATATATGAGCAGGCCGTGCGAGGAGGTACCTATGAGCATATTGCCGGTCAGCGGGTCCGGGGCAAAGCACGACACGAACCGGGCTGGCTGCCCCTGTGTGTGCCCGGGCTCACTTGCGGGTACTTCCGGAATCTGGATTTTTTTGCGGGACTTAAGGTCCAGCACACAAAAGCCTGTCTCGTTGGTGGCAGCCCACAGCCAGCCCCGGGAATCCAGAACCAGGCATCCTATGAACGAGTGGCCTGCCAGTGCTGTGAGTTCGTTGCTGAGGGTGGTGTCCACCGAGGCATCCTGCCTGTTGAGGGCATAGAGGCCGTACCCCCGGGTACCGACAATAAGCTTTCCGGTTGCAGGGAATTCGGCAATGCCCGACACGGCAAAGGGCATGTCCGGGGACTCTCTGTCAGAGAGTATGATGTGGTCAAACTGGTTCGTCCTGGATGTGTACCTGTTGAGCCCCTTGCCTGTCCCCATCCAGAGTTGTTTGCGCGTGTCGGCGAAAATGACCGATACATCGTTGTTGCTCAAGGAGAGCGGGTCATTTTCCTGGTGCTGAAAAGTTTGAAAGTGTTCGCCCGTGACCCTGTTCAGGCCATTCTCACCGCCTACCCAGATGAAGCCGTCCTGATCCTGACATATCGTGCTTGTCCTGCTGCCCGAAAGCCCATGTTCCACTGTGTACAATCTTGGATTCTGTCCCGAAAGCGGGCCGCAAAGGCACAGACAAACAAAAAAAAGCCAGGTATGGAGTCTTCTGTTTCCGGACATCATCAAATGGGATTGCAATCGTACGTAAAAGTATCCTTTTTTACGAGACAAGGAAATGTGTCGATATTGAAAGAATGTGATTCAAAAGTGAAAACCCGTGGTGGGGAAATGATATAAAATTGCATCTTCACATTACAGAGGTCGGTATGAGTAGCAAAATCCCTGATGTTCCTAAAGTATCACTTGTCGAAAAGATAGGGTACAGCGCTGGTGACGGGGCTGCGAATCTGGCGTTCCAGATGATGATGATGTTCCAGATGTTCTTTTATACCGATGTGTTCGGGATAAAAGCCACGGCAGCCGGCAGCATTTTGTTGTTTGCCCGGCTCTTCGATGCTTTTGTGGATCCTGTTGCCGGGGTGCTTGCCGATAAAACCCACACTCGCTGGGGAAAATACCGCCCCTGGGTTCTGTGGACTGCCGTTCCCTTTGCCGTGTTCTTCGTCCTCGCTTTTACTACGCCCGACTTGGGAGAACGGGCCAAAGTTATCTATGCCGGTGTGACCTATACCCTGCTGATGGCGGTGTATTCCTTCAACAATACGCCCTATTCTTCACTGGGCGGTGTCATGACCAGCGACATCCGGGAGCGGACCAGTATTGCTTCCGTGCGGTTTGTCACCGCCACCATGGCCACTTTTGTTGTTCAGGGACTCACGCTGCCTCTGGTTTCGAAGTTCGGGAACGGAACTTCCAGTGACCCACGCGGATGGTTCTGGACCATTGCTCTGTTTGCGGTGGTTGCTGCGGGTTTGATGGTAGTAACGTTCTTTTCGGCCCGGGAACGGATTGCGCCCCCTAAGGACCAAAAGAGCAACCCAAAGCAGGACATGAAGGACATGCTGGCCTGTGTTCCCTGGAAGGCCATGTTCGTTTTGACGCTGTTCTTGTTCATCACCCTCTCGTTGTTCGGGAGTGCTATGAGCTACTATTTCAACTATTTTGTGGATAAGCAGTCCTTGTACCATTTTCTGGAGGGTTTTGGGCTGGTGGCTTCGGATATAAGTACCCCCTGGCAAAAGTTCCTCGATATGTTCGGGTTGATCTCCAAAGACGACCTGAGTAATGTCTTCTCGGTGGGCTTTAGTTTCTTTAACATGATCGGACAACTGATTACCCTGGCAGGGGTTTTGTTCCTGTCCCGGTTTCTGTCCGACCTGTTTGGGAAACGTAATGTATTCCTGGTGTGCATGTCCCTGACCACATTGTTTACGGCACTGTTTTTCTTCGTGGACGCGACAGATGTTACCACAATCTTTATCATCAATATGCTTAAGAATGCGGCCTATGCGCCCACCATTCCCTTATTGTGGGCCATGATGGGGGATGTTGCCGACTTTTCTGAATGGAAGAACCACCGTCGTGCTACCGGTTTCTGTTTCGCGGGAATTGTTTTTGCCCTCAAGGCCGGTCTGGGCATCGGAGGGGCCATTTGTGGCATCATTATCGAATCGTTCGGCTTTGTGTCGAATACGGCCCAAACCGCCACCTCATTGCTTGGGATTCGTTTGACTTCAAGCATTATTCCCGCAGTGATCTTTTCCATGGCCACCCTGGCGCTGCTCTTTTATCCCATCACCAAGAGTTCCAACCTGAAAATGCAGGCAGAGCTGGAAGAGCGCCGCCGCAATATGTCTGCAAGTCCGGGTGGGAAGGCTTAAGAATGCTCTAATTTTTGTGCTATGAATTCAAAATGTTCTTTTTCAGTGTTATTGCTTTTGGCCTGCATGGCTTTGCCCGGGTACGCTCAGCAAACTCTCCGTGAGGCTACCAAGGGGAAATTCCTGATAGGGGTGGCCCTAAACTCAGGCCAGATTGCAGAACGAAACCCCGTGGAGGCGCAGATTGTCAAAACGGAGTTCAGCTCTATTGTGGCGGAGAACTGTATGAAGAGTGCCGTCATCCATCCCGAAGAAAAACGCTACAACTTTGATGAGCCCGACCGTTTCGTGGCCCTGGGCGAACGCAATGGACAGGCGGTCATCGGCCATTGCCTGATATGGCACTCTCAACTGGCCCGTTGGTTTTGTGTGGACTCAGCCGGGAAGGACGTTGCCCCTGAGGTGTTGAAGGAGCGGATGCGGGAGCATATCTACACCATCGTGCGCCGGTACAAGGGCAGGGTCAAGGGTTATGATGTGGTCAACGAGGCTTTTGAGGACAATGGATCCTATCGGAACAGCAAGTTCTACCAGATTCTGGGTAAGGACTTTATGCGCCTGGCCTTCCAGTACGCCCACGAAGCCGACCCCGATGTGGAATTGTATTACAACGATTACAATATGGCGACCCCGTCGAAGTGCGATGCGGTGGTTGCCATGGTGAAGGAGCTCAAGGCCGCCGGCTGCCGGATTGATGCGGTAGGTATGCAGGGGCATATGTCTATGGACGACCCTTCGGTTGAGGCATTTGAAACCAGCATCCGGAAGCTTTCCGGAGCGGGGGTGAAGGTGATGGTCACGGAGTGGGACATTTCCATATTGCCGAATCCCTACAGTTTCTCCGGGGCCAATGTTGCCGACAGGTTCCGCTACTCAGAGCAGCTCGATCCATACAGAAAAGGCATTCCCGCTGAGGTACAGCAGAAGTGGGATCAGAGGGTACGGGATATGTTCGCGCTGTTCCTGAAATACAGCGATGTGATTGACCGGGTGACACTTTGGGGCCTCAACGACGGCGGGTCCTGGAAAAACAACTTCCCCGTTCAGGGCAGGCAGGACTCCCCTCTGTTCTTTGACCGGAACAACCAGCGCAAGGCTGTCGTGTCTGACCTGATCCGAATGGCCGCGTCCAAGCCTTGATGTTGCAAAAATACACTGGTATGAATACTCCGCGATATCTTGTCCCGGGCGATTATATGGCCGATCCGGCTGTGCACGTGTTTGAGGGCCGTCTGTACATATATCCTTCACACGACCGAGAATCGGGCATTCCAGAGAATGACAACGGGGATCACTTCGATATGGCTGATTACCATGTGTTCTCTATGGATGATGTGGCGCATGGGCTCGTTCAAGACCACGGCGTGGTGCTGAAGGTGGCCGATATCCCCTGGGCGGGCCGGCAATTATGGGATTGTGATGTGGCCTGTAAGGGAGGACGCTACTATATGTATTTTCCCCTGAAAGACAGGAACGATATTTTCCGCATTGGGGTGGCCGTTGCCGATTCCCCCCGGGGACCCTTCACCCCGATGCCCGATCCTGTCCGGGGAAGTTACAGCATAGACCCCGCCGTTTTTACGGATCATGACGGGGCTTGTTACATGTATTTTGGCGGCCTCTGGGGTGGACAGTTGCAGCGATACCGGGAGAATAAGGCTTTGGAGTGTGCTGTGCTTCCTCAGGGTGATGAGCCGGCCTTGCCTTCAAGAGTAGTGCGTCTGAGCGATGACATGCTGGGGTTTGCCGAGGAGCCTCGCCCGGTAGTGATTCTGGATGAAGACGGCAAACCGCTTAAGGCCGCAGACAATGACAGAAGATTCTTTGAGGCTTCCTGGATGCATGGCTATCAGGGCAGATATTATTTCTCCTATTCCACCGGGGACACCCACCGGATATGCTATGCCATCGGGGATAACCCCTACGGCCCCTTTGTGTATCAGGGCCTCATCCTGCCACCAGTGGTAGGATGGACCACGCATCATTCCATTGTGGTGTATAAGGGCAGGTGGTATTTGTTTTATCACGACTGTGTGCCTTCGGGAGGAAAGACCTGGCTGAGGAGTCTGAAAGTGACACAACTACACTATGATGATCAGGGCCGCATCATTCCTGTTTGTGAATTCTAAATCCAACTTCAAAATCATACCTTATGTTTGTGAAACGTTTTTGTGTCTTGTTTATTGCTTGTCTGGGCATCGGTTGTGCCGTCAGAGCCCAGACGCCGGATCCGGACTTCTATGTGTTTCTGTGCTTTGGGCAGTCGAACATGGAGGGACAGGGACGGATTGAACCCCGGGACACCATTGCAGAACCTCGCTTCAGGCTGCTGAGTGCTGTGGATTGTCCCAGTTTGGGGCGTGTCGCCGGCCAGTGGTACACCGCGGTGCCTCCTCTGTGCCGGTGTAATACCGGGCTAAGTCCGGCGGATTATTTTGGCCGGACCATGGTGGAGCGGTTGCCCCGGAATATCCGGGTGGGCGTGGTTCATGTGTCTGTTGCCGGCTGTAAAATCGAGTTGTTTGACAAAGACAACTATACTTCGCAGGTTGCTTCGTCTGCGGGATGGATGAACCAGATGATTCAGGCTTACGGGGGGAATCCTTACGGAAAGCTGGTGGAATTGGCCCGGATGGCACAGCAGACCGGGGTAATCAAGGGAATTCTGATGCACCAGGGAGAATCGAATACCAATGATACCACCTGGCCGGGCAAGGTGAAGGGGGTGTACGATAACCTAATCAAGGACTTGGGTCTGGATGCGGCCAAAGTGCCTCTGCTCGCGGGTGAGGTGGTCCATGCTGATCAGGGGGGCGTTTGTGCCAGCATGAACAACATCATCGCTACGCTTCCCAAGACGATACCTACCGCCCATGTCATCTCTTCGGCCGGATGTGCCGATGCCCCGGATAATCTGCATTTCAGTGCTGAAGGGTATCGTGAGCTGGGCAAGCGATATGCTGCGAAGATGTTGTCCCTCCTGGGCTATCCTCCTCTGGAGAAAAAATAACGGGTTCCCATTTGTGTGTGTATGAGAAAACTATGGATGTTGTGTGCTTGTGCTTTCTGGCTCGGGTCTTTGTGTGCCCAGAATACTGCTGTATTTGATTTCTTCCAGTATGAGGGGGTAAACCGGTTTGCTGCTCAGGCCGGCAAAACCCGGTATCAGAATCCCATTCTGCCCGGTTTTATGCCCGACCCTTCCATCTGCCGCAAAGGGGATGACTATTACCTGGTGAATTCCACCTTTGGATATTTTCCCGGGGTTCCCATCTGGCACAGCACCGACCTGGTGAACTGGGTGCAGATAGGCCATGTGCTGAACCGGGAGTCGCAGCTCAGGCTGGGCAGTACCCGGATGTCGGGCGGGGTGTACGCACCTGCCATCGAGTACAATCCGCACAACAATCTGTTCTACATGATCACCACCGGGACGGGGTACGGAAGCACCACCATCGTCACCACCGATGACCCCAAAAAACAGAACTGGAGTGATCCCATCGCTCTGAATGATGTTCGGGGCATTGATCCCTCCCTGTTTTTTGATGACGATGGTAAGGCCTATATTGTCAACAATGATGCGCCCGCATATCCGGCTGAGTATGACGGACACCGGGCCATCTGGATCCGAGAATTTGACTGGAAGGCGGGGAAAACTGTCAGCCGGCAGCAGGTCATCGTGGACAAGGGTGTTCGCAAGGAAGACAAGCCTATTTGGATTGAAGGCCCGCATCTGTACAAGGTGGACGGGATTTATTACCTGATGGCGGCCGAGGGCGGGACAGCCGAGTGGCATTCCGAGGTGGTATTCTCGGCCACTCATCCGCTGGGGCCTTATACGCCCTGCAAGATCAACCCCATTCTCACGCAGCGTCATTTGCCCGGGGATCGTCCCAACCCGGTAACCAGTACGGGCCATGCCGATTTGGTTCAAACGGCTGCCGGTGACTGGTATGCTGTGTTTCTGGCCTGCATACCCTACCGGGAAGGGTTGTACAACACAGGCAGGGAAACGTTTATGCTCCCTGTGAAGTGGCAAGATCAGCAACCTGTCATCCTGCCCGAAGGTGAGGTGGTCCCCTATTTTGTAGAGAAGTCCGCAGAGCAACTGCGGTTAGAGCGGAAGAGCAGGCAGAAAGGAACGGATTTTTATCATCCCGGGCCGTTGTGGACCAAGAAGGGCCTGAGCGATGCTGCATTGTTTATCAGGAATCCCGCAGGCGGGTTCTGGCAGGTAGATAACAAAGGCCGGCTGCATCTAATACCCAAGGAAACCGGGATCCATGAATTGGCCAATCCGGCGTTTATTGGCCAACGCATCACCTCCTGGACATTCACCGCCACTGCTTCCATGAATTTCATCCCTGCCGCACCCCATGAGTTCGCGGGTATTGTCTGCTTTCAGAATGAAGCTCATTACATCCAGTTTGGGAAAACGGTGGATGCATCCACCGGGCTACCCATGCTGCTCCTTGAAGCAGTAAAAGGGGGGAGGAGTATCAGCCGGGATTCCGCGGCTTTGACGGGTGCAGCCATGCAGGGCCGTTTGCTCCTGCGGGTTACCGCCGAAGTGCCTGATGCCTACGTTTTCAGCTTCTCCGCGGACAAAGGAAGGACCTGGACTCAGGTGGGGCCACCACAGGATGCAACCCTCCTGAGTACCCGGGTGGCCTCTGGCTTTCAAGGGGCTACCGTGGGGGTGTACGCTACCCGGCAATAGGTCAGTCGTCCACTTTGAGCGTTGCTATCTGGGTCGGAAGGCCTTGAATCAGTGTTTTCTCTCGCCTGTCTGAGCCGGCATGTCGTTTTTTTTCGTACCTTGATTCCGGTGCATATGGCACTAAGCAATGCAAAGTGGTTATGGAGAAAGACGACATTTCGCTGTCAGACATATCAGCCGGACAATTACTTCGCGAGAGCCAGGCCAATGCCCGCGCCATCATGGAAGCCACCGATGAGGTGGTTATCCTGTTGGACAAAGAGGGTAGAGTGATTGACTGCAATGAGGCCCATGCCCGAAGGTTCAACATGACGCGTGCCGAGTTGCTGGGCAAGAAGGTTTTTGGTTTGTTGCCCCCGGAGGTGGCTGCCAAACGTCACGAATGTGTGCTCCGGGCACTTGCCACGGGAAAACCTGTTTATTCTGAGGACCATCGGGGCGGATTTTGGAACGAGTTCTCCATCCACCCTGTGTATTCTGATGGCGTTCTGACAGACCGTGTGGCGATATTCTCTCGTGACATCACCCTGCGCAAGCAGGTGGAGGAGGCGCTTCGCCAGCGGGAGCGCGAGATGGCCACCCTGATGGATAACCTCAAGGGGATGGTGTATTCCTGCCTCATGGACGAACAATGGACCATGAAGTTTGTCAGCGAGGGCGCTTATGAACTCACAGGGTACCGTCCTGAGGAGTTGGTGGACAACCGTGATTTGCCCTTTGTTCAGGTTATTCATCCGGACGACCGGCTCTACGTGTGGCAATACATCCAGGAACGGTGGCATCGCAGGGAGGCCTATGACTTGGAGTACAGAATCATCTCCAAGACGGGACAGCTGAAATATGTCTGGGAGCGGGGACAGGGTGTGCCCAATGTCGAGGGGCAACTCACACAGTTGGAGGGCTTCATCAGTGATATCTCCGAACGTAAAAGGGCTCAGGAGGCCATGAAAGCTCAGGAGAAACGGTTGCGTGCCCTGAACGCCAGCAAGGATAAGTTCTTCTCCATCATCGCGCACGATCTGCGCAGTCCCCTGAATGGGATGTTGGGCCTGACCCAGATACTGGCCGAGGATGCATCGGGTCTGACCGTTGAGCGCATGCAGGAGATCGCACTGGTCCTGAACCGGTCTGCGGTGAATCTGTATCGTTTGCTTGATAATCTGTTGCAATGGGCGCGTGTCCAGAATGGCACCATCCCTTTTCACCCGGGTTATATGCCTCTGGAACCCCAGGTGGCAGCTTGTATCGAGACATTTCGGGAGCAGGCCCGTGCCAAGAATGTGTCTGTCTCCATGGAGGTGGCACCCAATGTGAGTGCCTATGCTGATTCGGAGATGATCCAGGTGGTATTGCGTAACCTGCTCTCCAATGCTATCAAGTTCTCTTTCAGCGGTGGGTCGGTTCAGGTTTCGGTGCGTTCCTTGCCACCAACCCTGACGGAAATCTCCGTCCGAGATGAGGGTATCGGGATGGCTCAGGAGCTTTGCCGTCACCTCTTCCAGATGGATGCCCAGACCGGGAGGCCTGGAACCAACGGGGAACCCAGCACGGGGTTGGGACTGCTGCTGTGTAAGGAGATGGTTGATAAGCACGGAGGCATCCTTCAGGTGCAGAGTGTGGAGGGCAAGGGCAGCACCTTCTCCTTTACGCTTCCCTCGGCCCCTCCGGAGCAAGAACAGAATCATTCATAGTTGTTGCCGACAAGTTTAGAGAATCTTATGCAGCAGTCAGCTTTAAACACACAGAATTCCGCCCGCATGGAAGGATTGTTCCAATTTGCGCGGCGGTTGGTGGAAGGAGAGCCCGGTGGCCCCGTTGTTGCGGAATATCGCGCGCTCACCGATACCGTTTCTCCTGTTGAAGCCATGCAGGTATTTGACGCGCTCCTTGTTCATGGCTATCCGGTGGAGCAGGTGAAGGATTGTGTTGGCAAGATCATCAATATGTTTCACCACTCCCTGCGTTCCTTCCCTTGGGAGCCTCCCGGTGAGGGGCATTTTCTGTATTACCTCATGCAGGAGAACAGGGCCGTGGAACAGGTGATGGCCGGTTTGAAGGAGGCCGTTAGGACCTTGTATGGCCGGGGTAACTCAAATGTGCCTGAACCCCTGGAAAGAATCCGGGAAGGCGTCGCCCGCCTCAGAGAGTATGAACGGCACTATATCAAGAAGGAGAATATCCTGTTTCCGCTGATTGAGAAGGCCTATCCGCAGTACCGGTGCCTGCAGCTTATGTGGGCCTTCCATGATGATTTCCGCAACATCCTCAAAAGACTGGAAGGGATTCTGGGTTCCGGGGAGCCCGACCTGTCGCAGTTGAATGTGGCTTTGGGTAAGTTGTTCTTCGTGGTTCTGCCTGTGGTGTTCCGTGAAGAGCGGATTGTATTCCCGGTGGCACTCCAGGCGTTGCCGGCTCACACATGGGATGAGATGTTGGCGCAGAGTTTCGAGATAGGATGGTGTTACGGGGTGGCTCCGTTGATGACGGGCAAGAGTCCCGACATAAGGTCTGTGGGGAATCTTCCCGGTCGAATCCAGCTGGGAACAGGGAGCCTTGCTCCGGATCAGCTCATTCTGATGCTCAACGCTCTGCCTGTGGACATCACCTATGTGGATGAGTACGACGAAGTGCGGTACTTTTCTGCCGGTGCCCACCGCATCTTTCCCCGCTCAGTGGCCATCATTGGCCGAAAGGTGCAGAACTGCCATCCTCCGGGAAGTGTGCATATCGTGGAGGCCATCCTCGAGGCATTCCGGACGGGCCAGCAGAACCACGCGGACTTCTGGATTCAGAGCCGGGGCCGGTTCCTGCACATCCGATATTTCGCACTCAGGGATGATCACGGAGCCTACCGGGGCACCCTTGAAGTCAGCCAGGATGTTACCGAAATCAGACAACTGGAGGGGGAGCAACGCCTGCTGGACTGGGACGGCCCGCAGTGACCTTCAGTGAGCCGCAGTGATCTTCAGCGAGTCGCAGTGGCCTTCAGTGAGTCGCAGTGACCTTCAGTGACCCGCAGTCGGAGGGGCATATATTAGGGCATAGCCGGATTCCGGATAAACCGCACCACAGCATTCACCAGGGAGTCGTTCACTGGCAAGTCGGGGCGGGTATAAGAGCCCATATTTTCCTGGGCCCCTCCCGGGATGTTTTTCAATACGTGGTTCATATTGTTAATGACCAGGGACCGTCCTTGTTTTGCCGCTTGTCCCAGTATTTGTGCATCGGTAGCCTCAACCTGCAGGTCCTTGCCTCCTCCGATGGCCAGCAGCGGGCAGGAGAGTCTTCCCGCCAGCGTTGCTGGATGATGCCGGAACCAGGAAATCAAATAGGGCTGCACCGAGGGTCGGAACAATGAGTTCAACTGAACCGGAGCATTCGGAACCTGGAGCCCCCGCTTGAGGGAGTCCAGAATGGATGAGACCCGGGTGAACATGTCTGCCGGCAATTGAGGCTTGAGCTGTTTCAGGAGCAACTCATCTGCGGCTGTCCCCGGCCCGCACAAGGAAACCATCCCTTTGGGCGAAGCGGAACCCGCGGCAATCAGCCCGATCAGGGATCCCTCACTGTGTCCCACCAGGAAGATGTCCTTGTAGCCCAGTCCGCGGTAGTAGGACACAATCGCCTGAACATCCCCGGAAAACATCTCGATGGTGGCATCCACCTCCCGAAATCCCGGGGCGAGACTCTTTCCTACCCCCCGTTTGTCAAAGCGCACCGTGGTAATGCCCTGCTTCACCAACGCATCGGAAAGCAACAGAAGGCTGTTGTTCATCATACCTGTCTGGTTTCCGTTCAGATCGGTGGGCCCCGAACCGGCAATAAACACGGCCAAAGGCATCCGGGCATTCACATCCTTGCCCGCTGCCTGCCCTGTCACTCCCTGTGCGTTCGGCCCCTGTCCTGTCACTCCCGGTGCGTTCGTCGCCTGCCCTGTGGGCCCCGGGAGGGAACGTACACAATGCAAGGCCGCCACTCCGGACTGCACATAAGCGGTATCGCTCGTTTGAGCCTGAACCATCCATGTGGTACAGAACGCCCACAAAATCAATAGGAAACGCTTCATAGAAAATTATTTATCTTTCACATCCATCACTCACCCAAAAGTAAAGGAAAGGAGCCATACCAACGCATCACCCCCAACAGAATTTTGCTCACCGAAATCTTGGGGAGATTCCTCCAGTCGAGCATCCTCTGAGGGCATTCCGGGCGAGCATCCTCTGAGGACATTCAATCTGCCATCGTTCTTTGGGCTTGATGACAGCTTCATGGATTAGAACAGCGCTATTTCAGATAATAGAAAACAAGAATGTGATTGTCTTCATCGTCTGCGGCAGCCAGAGCCTCTTTGACCGCAGGATGAACGCCTGTTACTCCGAATGCCTCAGGATTTTCCATCATGGACTTGAAATAATTGATTGAGAAGGTGTTGGTGAACACGCCCACGAGACCATTGTCAAACGATGCCATAATATCCGTATAGGGATGTAACAGCTTATCCGACAGGCTAATGTTGTTACGGTAATAATGTACTACCTCTTTTTCCCTGTCCAACACACAGATTTCCTCCCCTCTGAATGTGGGGGCACAGTCCAGCCAGAAATATTTGTTGGTCGCAAAGATATTGGTAAACCCCGCAAAGGAATTTTTTCCGCAGAGCCTCATTAGTTCCGAGGGATAGGACTTGGTGTCGGGTGCAGCCACAGCTTCTCCCATACTCTTTTTAGAGATCATCTCCCGCGGAACCTCAAGGGTGTATCTGGGCGATATCTTTCCGTCGGAATACTCGTAGATTACGCTGTCCAAAGGCATGGTAAAATAAATGTTCCCGTCCGTGACCGACATGGGGTGTGCCGCGAAGTTGTAGGAGTATCCTTTCAACCTGATGGGGCGATACGTGAAAGGGAGCGGGAGGGTGTCTTTTTTCGAAGGGTCAAGCAAGGTATAGGCCCTGTCGTGTTCGGGATTCATCGCATTGGACAGGAGTACATTCCCGTCCCCGGCAAGCTGGGCATAATCTTCCCATGCAATTCGCCGGTCGGGAATGCTTTCGGAGGACACAAACGAACCGTCAAAGAGATAGGTCAATAAGGCCCTCTGCGTGTGGTCCACCAGCGTAACCGTCCGGGAAGAGCGGTTCACATAGAAAGCGTTAAATGTCCGGTATTCTTTCGGTCCCTGACCCTGGATGCCGATCTGCCTCAGGAAATGTCCATCCAGGTTGAACACATATAATTGATGATTGTTGTCACTAATAAAAACCAGTGAATCAACAACCTCTACCTGTCTGATTCTGGTCAGCAAGCATTCATTGGTGGTTTCCAGCGGAATGACCTTGATTTCAGAGAAAAAATCTTCCATGCGGAAAACCTCTTCCTGATGGGTCTCCATAGAAATCTTATCCGAAGCGGGCTGACCAACAGGGGAGCCGCATCCGTTGATGTACGCTAAAAACAGCACGCACACCCATGAAGTGATGGATTTTCTCATAATAGCAGATTTATTGTTGAGGCGCAAGAGGATTCCCATTGGAGTTGCTATCTTTATCCGGACACGAAGTTAAGCACAAACGCTTAATTTTGGATTATGGAAAAACAGAGTGCTAGTTTTTTGCGTTGTGAGAATTCGTCACAAAATATTCCTTTATTTCAGCGAAATACATCTTGGTGCGTTTAATACCATTCCTTCGGGGGAAAAACACCTTTTCTAGTGTGCCATCTGCATTCATGATTGCCATATACCTTACTTTGGCTCCAGTTTTGTCAACAGGAAAGCTAAGGGAGTCTGATAACATATTTCGATATCGGAATTGTGTTAGATCATTAGTTAACCTGATGCGATGAATCCTATCTTCTGGATATGCAGGTAGAATCAACACACGCTCTTTCCCAACCAGTGTCTGGAATGTTTCAATAAGGTCTAGATCTTCGGAAATGCATGACCAACACATTTCAAACGAATATCTATAGATGAGCAAGGGATAAACTTCTGATTCAAGTCGGTAATTTGCTGTATTATAATCCGTTGTTTCAAGGCGATTGCGTTCCGGGGTAACTTCTACCTGCTCCGAAAAGCCATTTTCCCCTTCTCTTATTCTGCAGCCAGAAGCTATCAAGCAAAAGATATATATGGTCACTAATCCTCGAACAGTTTCTCGTCTATATGAATTCATGGTATATTAAAACCGGATTGGATTCGGAGTTGACAGTTTTCAATCGATCGACATGGATTATGTTCTCGTGTAGCGAGCCTTCGGAAAGGAGTTCCAAGAACATGGGCAGATGACGAGAAGAAATGACACTGTAGAAGCCATGAGAATCAGAGCATGCTACCTCAGTTATCATGCTTTTCCTTGTTTGTTTGTACACCAAATCATCAAACAGTCTTTTAAATATTTGGGTCTTTCCTGATGTTTTATTGAATAGACACCATGGCAATGAATTGGCAAAACGATATCCGAGCAAAACATAATCTCTTAACTCACAAAAATGGGAGATCCCATAAACTTTTTGCGTTCTCATCATCTCCGATATCAGTTGAGTGTCCTCCTTTCCTGAGAAGTCCTGAATCATTTCCGTAGAAATCAAGTCGCCGCTCTTAAGGACAAGGTATGGTATAATATGTGACTGATCGATGCAAAATACGGTATCGGAAAACAATGGGATGTATTTGGGGGGAGAATGTGTTTCTGAATAGAAGGGGCCCGGTCCAAAAAAGAAAATGCGCTCCCAGTTTTTATTATACCGAATGTTTAAAAAACGTTCCTCTTCCCTGCCTGTTTGAGCATTGATTCTCCTCAATAAATAATTCTGAGGAGAGCGCCTTGCAAAAAATGCGTCACCATACAAGCTGCCTTCGGAAGCCAAAATATTAAAACTTCGCACTAGGGAGCCATCTAAATGAACCGATGCAATATAAGATCCTCGAAAATTGTATTGATGAATAACTTGTGTATTCGCATCCAAAACATTAATAGTCTCCCCCTCCGAGTCTATAGCACAATCAGATATTGAGGTGTATTCGCCCGGCCCCCGGCCTACTTTTCCTACCTTAGTTAAAAATCTCCCTTCTGTATCAAAAAGGAGCACCGCTTTCGACCGTTTATCCAAAACGCATAACATACTATCAGTGGCAACCAGCTTGGAAACAGCTCCAATCATTGACTCCGGAGTCGTCTCCAGCACAATCACTCTTGCCTGCGAGGAAATTGTTGATAAGAAGAGAGCATCTTCTCTGGATCCCTTATCAAGAAAGACTTCAAATATTTTACGGTCAGAGGGGTTATAAGTACCAGACACATCTTCATGAATGGGTTCGGTCGAGCAGGAATTCAACCCAACACAAAATGCAAAAAAAAGAGGCAAAGGGTTTCTCATTGGCAACAGAATAAGTAACTTATAAACATCCAGATATATATGTATTATCAATTTCTCGATAACAGTATCCGGAACAATCATAGAATTGTTGTATAGTTCCAGGGTAACAATAGGAAAAAAAGCCATTGTTACATGCCTTCACAATCTCGACATATGACACTTGACCTTCGCAATCAGAGTACCATTGATGGTACTCGTATCCAACCTCTTGAGTATAGGTCGTGCACCAAAAGGTCCGCCCCCCACTTTCTCCATCCGCCAACGCCTCCACATTGGCAAGCATCAAGTCTCTGTCCGGGGTGTGCTTCAACAGGTTCATCCCCACATTCACCGATGCGGCCGTAAACACAATCGCACCCAATAACCACAATAACATTTTCTTTTTCATTGTCTTGGTTTTTTTAGTTAATCATTTGTTGGTTGTTTTGATTTTTTGCATTTTACTTTCTTCTTCACGCTCGGGCCATTCTCCCGGCTGTAAAGACAACATAGTGCTGATCTGATCCCGGTACAACCTCCTGAAGTTCGTTTCTCTCATACCGCTCCTGGCGGCACGCTGG
>DFUR01000101.1 GCA_002380425.1 Bacteroidales bacterium UBA4181 | reverse complement strand
CGTGGTACCACACACCACCGGAACATCGAAATCAAAACAACTCATCACATGGTCCGGAGCAGCGTCCGGCCGGGTAAACTCTATGGCCACATCCACACGGGACATATTTTCGGCATTGAGATCATTCTGGTTGTTAACATCCACAATCAGGACAATCTCATGGCCGCGTTCCCTGGCAATCTCTTCGATCTCCCGACCCATTTTTCCGTAACCAATCAAAGCAATACGCATGACGTTCAATATAGATGAATATGAAAAGGCAATCGAGCCTGTACCCCCTCAGGGGCAGACAAATAAGTAAGGTCTTTCCAGACCTGATAATATGGGCCCAGCATTTCCTGAGCAGATTCGTGCCGCACGGACTGCATCAAACCGCTCAGGAGATCGCCCATACTCTGGATGTTTCCTGGATAGGAACGCACCTGATATTTTTCGGTGCCACTCAGGGTGGCTGCCTTGACGATGGCATCCCTGAGCCCGCCCAGAGTATCAACCAGCCCAAGCTCCAGAGCATCCTCAGCAGCCCAAACACGCCCCTCGGCCAAAGAATCCACACGGGCATAAGTCATATGTCTTCCATCGGCCACATGCTGCACAAAACGCCGGTAGGTAACCTCAACTTCCTGTTGCAGCACAGCCTGCTCCTGAGCGTCCAGGGGACGAAAAATGGTCTGGGCGTCCACATGCCTGTGGGTGCCCACCACCTCAGACCGGATGCCCAGTTTATCCTTCATGAGCGTCTCCACCTGGGGCAATAACATGAATACCCCTATGGAGCCGGTGATGGATGCGGGCTCAGCCAGAATATACCGGGCCGGGGCAGCGATGAAATACCCTCCCGAAGCGGCCACAGCCCCAAAGGAAGCCACCACAGGTTTCACCCGGCTTGTCAACTCCACTTCCCTCCATATCTGTTCTGCCGAAAGGGCCGATCCCCCGGGTGAATTCACCCTCAGAACCACAGCCTTCACAGCACTGTCCTTTCGCAATTTGCGCAACAGCGAAACATAGACCTCCGGTTGAATGGTCCTTCCGCCAAGTACTGACCCCACATCGGGAGAAATATCTCCCTCCGCGTACACCACAGCAATCTGCTCCTGACCTCCTCCCGGCTTGCGAGCCTGTTTCACAGCCAACGCATACTGTTCCAGAGAGAGCATATGCACCTCATCCGGGTCATCCGCGCCCACCTTAGAGGCGAGCCGTTGCCGCACCTGGTCGGCATACAGTAATTCGTCCACCAACCCTTTTTGCACGGAAGCTTCGGCTCCTGTGAGGGAGAGGTCGTCAATCCAGCGGTTCAGATCCTCCACCTGAAGATGGCGGTCAGCAGCAATCGCCCGGGACACCTGAGCCCAAACCCGGTGTACAATCCGGCTTGTCTGCAAGCGGCTCTCATCACTCATCTCCTCGGCAATATAGGGTTCCACAGCACTCTTGAATGTGCCGTGGCGGAATACCTGCACCTCAACCCCCAACTTCCGGAGAGCATCCTTGTAAAAAAACACTTCGGACATCATCCCGGTCATCAGAAAAGTCCCGGCTGGGTTGAGCCAGACACTGTCGGCCACACTGGCCAGGAAATAGGCCTTTTGGGTGTATGAATCGCTGTATGCCAAAACGAACTTGCCCGATTTGCGAAAATCCGACAGGGCCTCGCGGACTGCCGAAACGGTGGAGACACTGGCAGAAACCATTGAAGGATGAAGGTATATCCCAGAGATTCTTGTATCGGTCGCAGCACTACGGATGGCCGAAAGCAAATCATCCTGCCCCACAGGCTGTACTAGCCTGAACCCCTGCAAATCGAGCACAGGATAGGCATCATCGGGCGCATAATCCTGAACAGGAGCTCCCAGCCCCAGAGTGAGGACAGTAGATTCCTTGATCTGTGGGGTGCCAGGGGCAATAGAGATCATCAGAAACATAAACAATATCCCGCCCAGGAACAACAGCCCTCCAGCCAGGAGGACACCCAGGAACGAAGCCACGACAAATTTCAAAAAATCTCTCATGTTCAACCGTTATGAGGCCGTATCACAGTTTCGGGCCGGTGATACACCGAGGAATAGGGCGGAACACTCTCGGTAAGCCACACATTCCCTCCAATCACAGTATCATGACCAACCACCGTATCCCCCCCAAGAATCGTACTCCCGGAATAGACAATCACATTATCCTCAATAGTGGGGTGACGTTTGGTCTGTGCCAGATGTTTGCCCACATAGAGGGCTCCCAGTGTCACCCCCTGGTAAATTTTGACATTGTCTCCGATCACGGTGGTCTCCCCGATCACCACTCCGGTACCGTGGTCAATGTAGAAATCCTTCCCGATGGTAGCCCCTGGGTGAATATCAATCCCTGTCTGGCTATGGGCATACTCCGACATGACCCGGGGCAGAATCGGCACTCCGAGGCGGAACAGGAAATGGGACAAGCGATAGATGGTAATGGCATAGAATCCCGGATAGGCCAGCAAGACCTCGGCGGTACACTGTGAGGCCGGGTCCGACCGGGAGAACACCTCGGCAGTCTCCATCAGAGAAGCATGAATTCCGGGAATGGCTGCAAAGAAGTCATCACTGATTTGGCAAACAGGGCGGGGCAGCTGTTTTTCCAAGGGTTGCAACAAGATCCGGAACGACCGTTGCAGCACATCCCACCGATGTGCACAGAATTCCTTATCGGGCCGCTCTTCACGCCGGACGGGGAACAGAAAGTCGGTGAGCGAATCCACAAAGTCGCGCGTCCTGGCCAGAGACGGAAGCTGGCAGCAGTGCTTGCGGGTGCTTTCGTAAAAATGATCAGGCAAAGGAAGGCAAGCGTCGGTCATAGGGAACATATTGCGGACAAATGTAGTGGAAAGTTATAAAACATAAAAGGTCGGAGCAAAAAGCAGGCCGGAACATGCCTCTGCATCAGCCACCAGCCCATCGGTATGCATCCGCAGGGATACCGGCCAGCCCAAGCACCCGGTGTACCACCGTCAAAGCCAGCTCATCAACAGACCCGGGCCCCGGATAGAAGGCAGGAGAGGCGGCACAAACCAGCCCACCAGCCTCAGTGACAGCACACATATTGCGAAGATGTATCAAACTGTAAGGCATCTCCCGTACCACCAGAATCAGCCTCCGCCTTTCTTTAAGCATCACATCGGCTCCACGGGTGATGAGGCCATCAGAAATCCCGTGGGCAATCCGGCCCAGAGTCCCCATGGAGCAGGGACATACGATCATGGTATCGGTAAGGGAGCTGCCCGAAGCAAAAGGAGCCGTGAAATCGTTGGGGGCGTACTCCCTGAATGACTCAGGGAGCCGGACTTCGCCCAGCTCATGTTGCCACACCATGCGGGCATTCTTCGAGAACACCACCGAAAGTTCCGCTTCGGGAGCGGCCCAGCCGTGCAGGGCCTGCATCAGCAACCGGGCATACAATGCCCCGCTGGCACCGGTGACGGCAACAACAATCCTGCGGGGATTCAGGGAAAGAGCCATGGGTTCGCTGGATTCCATAGAGCAAACTTAAACAAAAACTCCTACCTTTGGTTAGCCTAACCCAAGGAAGATGAAACAACCCCTCATCACCAGTTCCTCCATCAATTTTCTGGATGATGCCCGGGAGCGACAAAAGGAACTCTCCTGCATCAACCATACCATCCAGGTGCTGCGCTCCGGACAACCCATTGAAGAAATCCTCAGGCGCGTGGTCATGGGCATTCCCCCGGGATGGCTGTACGCCGACACGGCCATGGCCCGCATTCGCTACGGGGACAGGGAGTGGGTTACCCCCGGGTTTTTCGAAACGCCCCATCGACAGGCACAGACATTTGAAAGTGCAGGCAGAATTCAGGGTTCCGTTGAGGTTTTCTACCCCGAGCCCTATCCGGAACTCGATGAAGGCCCTTTCCTCAAGGAGGAACGAATCCTGATCGGGAACATTGCCGCCATGCTGGAAAACTTTCTGAGTTCACACGAAGCCCGCGAAGGAGCCCGCCAGCAGGAAGAAGCCGAAAAGGAGCAGGCGCTGCTGGAATTCGAGGCCCTCAAGGGCAACAAGGTGGATATTGACCGCCTGCTGCAACGCTTCCTGATCAACCAGAACACCATCCTGAACACGATGCACGACCTGATGCCCTTCCGCGTGAAGGAAATCATGCTCATCGCCACCCTGTACGACACCTTCACCATTGAGAAGGACGGCCGCTTCTCGGAGCACATCCTGGGGGAACACTACCAGAACAACATCGTGGCCATGCCCCGGATCACCGGGGTCAGCACCCCCGAAGAAGCCATGGCCCAGTTACGCAGGAAGCATTTTGACATCATCATCATCCTGGGCAGCAGCGACCGAAGCATGCCCTTCACCTTCAGCTCCCTGGTCAAGGCCCGGTACCCTTATATGCCCATCTTCCTGTTGGTCAGCAGCACCGATGACCTGCAGTACATACGGAACCGGAACGCCCGTGAACCCAGTATCAACCGTATCTTTGTCCGTAACAACGACAATGCGGTATTCTTCGCTATGGTCAAGCATCTGGAGGACTCCGTGAATGCCGAGAACGACACTCAGGTCGGGCTGATCAAGGTAATCCTGCTGGTGGAGGACTCCGAATCCTACTACTCCCGATATCTCCCGCTTCTCTACAAAAGCGTGTTTGACCAGACGGGGACCCTGCTGGACGAAGTAGATGCTGACCCGGTGGTCAAACGGTTGCGCATGCGGTTGCGGCCCAAGATTATGCTCGCCGACAACTACGAATCGGCCCTGGAGATCGCCCGAAAATTCCGGGACAACCTCATGTGCGTCATCACGGATGTGAGCCTGCCCGTTTCCGGAGAAGAAGAGGCCGGGGCAGGATTCAGCCTGGTGCGCGAGCTCCGCTCGGAGATTCCGGACCTCCCGATAGTCATCCAGTCCTCAGAGCCAGAGAATGCCCACCGGGCCTTTGAAATGAAGGCCATCTTCATCAATAAGGAATCGGACTCGCTGTTCGACGAAATACGGAGTTTTATCAATCATCAGCTGGGCTTTGGCATCTTCACCTACCGGGATGCCTCCGGGCGCAAGATTATGTCGGTCCGTACCCTTCAGGAGTTTGAAAAACAACTCGATACCATTCCGGATGAGAGTCTGGTGTACCACGCCAGACGCAATCACTTCTCGCTGTGGCTGATGGCCCGGGGAGAGATACAGATTGCCAAGAAGATCTACCTTATCAAGGTCAGTGACTTTGAAAACGTGGATGAGTACCGCCGGTATATGAAATTTATCATCAGCCGGTACCGTAATGAATCCAATGCCGGGAAGGTGGTGGACTTTGAGGAAAAGGCGCTGCTGGACGAGAACAACATTGTGTGCCTCAGCCCAGGCGGTCTGGGGGGCAAGGGAAGAGGGCTAGCCTTTGTTAATACCCTGATATACAATCTTAACTTCTCCACGATCATCCCCGGCATCCGCATCTGTACCCCCAGAACGGCCATGATCGGGCTTGATGAATTTGACATCTTCATGGAGCGGAACAATCTGCGCCCCCTGGTGGCCTCGCATCCCGCGCCCGAAGTCCTCAACGCTGCCTTTCTGAAGGGAGAGCTGTCGTTCGACCTGATGAAGAAACTCCGTGTGTACCTCAAGAATATTGACCAGCCCCTGGCCGTACGTTCCTCCAGCCAGTTTGAAGACAGCCTAACCCAGCCCCTCTCGGGAATATTCTCAACTTTTATGCTGCCCAACAACCATCCTGACATCAATGTCAGGATGAGGCAGCTTTCCGATGCCATCAAACTGGTGTACGCCTCCATGTACAGCGAGGATGCCAGGAGTTATTTTCATGCCGTCCATTATGACCTGATGCACGAAAAAATGTCCGTGGTCCTTCAGGAAGTTGTCGGACGGAAACATGACCGGCTTTTTTTCCCGGACATCAGCGGGACGGCCCAGTCGCACAACTACTATCCGGTAGCCCTGATGGAACCCGAGGATGGATTTGCAGTCTGCGCCCTCGGTCTGGGCAAACATGTGATGGAGGGGGGCAAAACCTACCGCTTCTCGCCCAAATATCCCTCCATGGAGATACATTCGGTAGCAGAGATGCTGAAGAACACCCAGACCACCTTCCTGGCCATAGACCTGCAAAACACCGAACCCAATCTCTCGGGTGAGGGGGAGATGGCCGGCCTGAGAGAGCTTCCAGTCGAAGTGGCTGCCCCCTTTGGGGTTCTGGCCCACACCGCATCCACCTATCTGGCGCAGGATGACCGGCTGGAGCCCGGTATTGCCCAACCCGGGCCAAGAGTCATCAATTTTGCTGATATTCTGAAATATCGGCACATCCCCCTGGCCCCTGCCCTCGAACTCATCCTGGACCTTGTGCGGAAAGCCATGGGGACCGCTGTTGAGATCGAGTTCGCGGTGGATCTCTCCCCGGGGAACGACGGACTCCCCTCCTTCTACCTGCTTCAGATAAAGCCACTCACCGAAGAAGCTGCTGACTTTGAATGGGAGGATGCTCCTGAGGAACAGGGACAAGCCCTGCTCTTTTCTCAGAAAACGGTAGGAAATGGCCGGATTACCAACCTGTGTGACATCGTGTTTGTAGATCCGGAGCTGTTTGACAAAACACGCACCCCCGATCTGGTGCCCGAAATACAGCAACTCAATGCCCAACTGGCCGAAGAAGGAAAAAGATACGTGCTGATCGGCCCTGGGCGGTGGGGAACCCGTGACCGGTTTATCGGGATACCCGTCAACTGGCCTCAGATCTCCAATGCAAGACTCATCGTGGAACTGGACCTGCCCGACCTCCCCCTGGATGCTTCCCTTGGGTCACACTTTTTTCACAACGTTACCTCCATGCACATTGGGTATATGTCTGTACATCAGGAAGGCTCAGGAGAATACATCAACTGGGAGCTGCTGCGCTCCCTGCCGGTAATCCGACAAACCAAACACGTACGCCACGTGCGGTGTCCAAACAACCTGGACATACGCATGGACGGTCGAAAAAGAAGAGCCTTGATTTTGGTGCCTTAGTCCCTTCGGTTGAGGAAAATGAGCAGATAATACACCAGAGTGGCCAGAGAAGAAAGCGCTGCCACCACATATGTGTAGGCCGCCCAGCGAAGCGCGTCCTGAGCCTGGGGATGATTCCCTTGAGTAGTAATTCCGGCCGTGTTCAGCCAGGCCAGGGCCCGCTGGCTGGCATTGATCTCAACGGGCAGGGTGATAAAGCTAAACAGTGTTGTCAACCCAAAAAGGATAATCCCGAACAGGAGCAGCCCGGGAAAAGACTCCAGGAGCAGAATACCCAGAAGCAACACCCACTGTACCCACTGTGAAGCAAAACTCACCACCGGAACCAGGCTGGAGCGCATATTCAGCCAGGAATAGGCCTGTGCATGCTGCACGGCATGGCCACACTCATGGGCCGCAACTGCGGCTGCAGAAACGCTGCTGCCGTAGTACACCCCACGACTCAGATTGACTGTCCGTGTGGCTGGATTGTAATGATCGGTCAGCTGACCTTCGACGGACTGTACCTGAACATCAAAAATTCCGTTGTCACGCAACATCTTCTGTGCCACCTCACGCCCGGTAATCCCATAATTGACCGGCAACTTTGAATATTTCTCAAAACGCGATTTTAGCTGCCAGGAAATCAGCCAGCTCAAAAGGGCAAACCCGATGAAAATCACCCATATTTCAATTCCAGGAATCATATCTTGTATATTTTTACAGCAGCAACAGCAAAAAATCTGCCAAATCACATAATGGTGCGGTGTCCCATCTTCTCCCCAAGCTGCTTTTTCAGATCATTCAGCAGGATATAGCGACCCTGCAACTCCCTCAAATGCGCATCCGATCCGGAAGACTCCAGTTGACGCATCTCGGTGAGCACCTCTCCAATCATAAGCATCACCTTGTGATACTTAAAAGCCAACAACGTGAGGGGCACCAGATCTTCGAGTAAATCAGGCTCTTCCCGCACGGTAGCCTGCACCCGGGCATGAATACGGCTCAAGGTGTATGGAGAAGCCAACAGGGTCGCTGCCAGAGAAGCCAGTGCAGCATCAGGATGCCGGACAAAATGGTGTTCGGGAACAGCCCCCCCCTTGCCAACAAAAGCATCCACCTCCTGGAGCACCCGGGCATACAGTGGGTGGGAAAAAGTAAGCTCATCGGCATGTAACTCTCTGACCAGAAACTGGTTTACCGACATTTGTTCATCCCTTCTGTCAGGATCAGGACAAAATGGCTGATTCCCATAAGTCATCATCAACCGGACCAACTCCTTTTCAGCCTGTTCCGTTCCGGGCTCCACCGCCGGAGCCGGCCGGAAATCGGGGACATCCACTGCGCCATCCCTGTCCGCCACGCCCGGAATATGATCCGTACCGTCCGCCCCACCCTCTCCGGAGGCATCCCCGCTTCCCTCCTGCCCGCCCCGGGCAGGATCCAGACGCACAGAATGCCTGCGGGCTCGGAGCCGGGCACACTCCTTGTTCAGGATGTCCTCCTGAATATCCATCATCTGGGAGCACTCCCTCAGGTACACCGAACGCTCGATGGCATCGGGGATAATGGCCACAGAATGCAGGATCTCATTGATAAGCCGGGCTCTCATAATAGGGTCCTTGCCCGCATCCTGAAGCAACAACTGCACCTTGAAGCGGATAAAATCAGCCTCCTGAGTTTTTAAAAAATCACGGAGTTCCGTTGCACTGTGCGATTTGGCGTATGAATCGGGGTCCTCACCCGGGGGAAGCAGAATGACCTTCACCTGCATACCCTCCTCAAGCACCAGATCAATCCCCCTGAGTGAAGCCTTGATGCCGGCGGCATCCCCATCGTATAGAATAGTAACATTCCTGGTGAAGCGCCGGATCAGCCTGATTTGTTCCACAGTCAGCGCTGTGCCCGAAGAAGCCACCACATTGGTCACTCCAGCCTGATGCATGGAAAGCACATCGGTGTAGCCTTCGACCAAATAACACCGGTCCTCCTGCACAATGGCTTTGCGGGCCTGGAAGATTCCGTAAAGAATATGGCTTTTGTGATACAGCTCCGACTCAGGGGAGTTGAGATATTTGGCTGTTTGCTTGTCTGTTTTGAGGATGCGTCCGCCAAAAGCGATGACTTTGCCCGAAAGATTGTGTATCGGAAAGATAACCCGGCCCCTGAAGCGGTCGAAAAGGCCCCGTTCATTGCGGATGGAGAGCCCGGTGGACACCAGAAACTCCTCTTTGAAGCCCTCGGCAAGGGCCCTCTTTGTGAATGCATCCCGCTCCTCAAGGCAATATCCCAGCTCGAACTGCCGGATGGTCTCCTCGCGGAATCCCCGTTCCACAAAGTAGGTAAGCCCGACAGCCTTCCCCTGGGGATGGTCAAACAAATCACCCGAGAAAATACGCTGCGCATAAGCCGTAACAATCATCATGCTTTCCCGGTCACTCTGTTGCTGTACCTGCTGCGGGGTCTGTTCCCTTTCCTGAATCTCAATGTGATACTTTCTGGCCAGAAATTTCAGGGCCTCCACATAGGTCATCTGCTCATGCTCCATAATGAAATGCACCGCATTCCCACCCTTGCCGCATCCAAAACATTTGAAGATGTTGCGGGCCGGAGAAACCACAAACGAAGGGGTTTTTTCCTTGTGAAAGGGACAGTTGCCCATGTAGTTGACGCCCTTCTTTTTCAAGGGCACAAACTCACCCACCACCTCGACAATCTGGGCGGCTTCAAAAATACGTTCTACTGTTGACGGATCAATCACTGAGGGGAGGGTTTGAGTGCTTAAAGGTCGTTAAGTTTGGGAAGATTGCCAAATATGTTTATAAACAATATGCACAGAATTGATACCTTTACGCCAATAACAACCGCAGACTTATGACGCTGAACTACATCTGGGTGGGCTTCTTCCTCATTGCCTTCCTGACAGCTCTGGTGAAGGCCCTGTTCCTGGGGGACACCGAAATCTTCAAACAAATCATGGACAGCACCTTCTCGTCCTCCGAGCTGGCCGTCATGGGCATTGCCCTGCCCCTTGCGGGCGTGATGACCCTGTGGCTGGGGCTGATGAATGTAGGCGAAAAAGCCGGGGCCGTTAACTTACTGGCGCGCATCGTCGGGCCGTTCTTCAACCGGCTGTTTCCGGAGATTCCTAAGAATCACCCTGTCTCAGGCCAGATGCTGATGAATTTCTCCGCCAATATGCTGGGGCTGGACAATGCAGCCACCCCACTTGGGCTCAAAGCCATGCAAGGTTTGCAGGATGTAAACCCCAAGAAGGACACCGCATCGAACGCCCAGATTATGTTCCTGGTGATCAACACCTCCGGCCTCACCATCATCCCGGTGAGCATTCTCGCACAAAGAGCTATTCTGGGAGCCGCCAGCCCCACCGATGTGTTTATTCCCCTGCTGATTGCCACTTATTGCTCCACCCTGGTGGGGGTTGTGGCCGTATCTCTCCGACAGCGCATCAAGCTCTGGGACCGGGTCATCCTCTCCTGGATCGGGACAGCCACCCTGGGTATTGGGGGCATCATCTGGGCTTTCAGCAGGATGCCCAAGGAGCAGATGGAGCAGGCATCCCAGGTAGGAGGGAACATACTGCTGCTCAGTATTGTCATCGCATTCATCGCTGCCGCAGCATGGAAGAAAGTGAATGTGTATGAGGCTTTCATTGACGGAGCAAAGACCGGGTTTGAGACCTCTGTGCGTATCATTCCGTACCTGGTGGGCATGTTGGTAGGCATCGCAGTCTTCCGTGCCTCCGGAGCCATGGACCTCCTGGTGGGAGGAATCGGATGGTGTGTCCGCACTGCCGGACTGAATACCGATTTCGTGGATGCCCTCCCAACAGCCATCATGAAACCCCTCAGCGGTAGCGGAGCCAAAGCCATGATGGTCGAGACCATGTCCCACTTCGGGCCAGACTCATTTGCAGGAAGGCTTTCGTGTATTTTTCAGGGCGCCGCCGACACCACCTTCTATATCATCGCCCTGTATTTTGGCTCTGTGGGCATCAAAAAGACCCGCTACGCCGTAGGCTATGGGCTGATTGCCGATCTGGCAGGAGTCATCGCTGCCATCTTAGTCGCCTATCTGTTCTTTCACTGAAATATGGCCAGCACCCTGATAGCCACCACCAGCAATACCATAGCCAGGGGATAGACGGTGGCATAAGCGGTCTGTGGAGCACTGCTCCGGGTCATGGGGGACACAATCGCCAAACCGGGCGTACTGGTCATCCCTCCGGCAATACCCCCCATCATGGAAAGGAAGTTCATCTTTTGCCACCGATGGGCCAACAAAACCATCACAACCATCGGAACAAAGGTAATGACAGCCCCGGCGAGGAACAAGGAAGGCCCGTAAGCTACAAAGGCTTCCACAAGGGTTTCGCCCGCACGGGTGCCCACAACAGCCAGGAAAAAAATCAGACCCAGATCGCGCAACAGCACATTGCTGCCCCCGGACATCGTCCACAGAACAGGCCCCGTTTTCCCGATCCGGCCCAACACCAGGGCGACACACAAGACTCCTCCGGTCAGGCCCAGGGGCGTCAGTTTGCCCACCAGCACCCCCAGCACAATGCCAACAGCCACAGGCAGGAAGTCCGCATCCGAGAGCCTGCGGGCATCGTTGCCGAACATGGCCGTAACCTGACGCATATTCTCCACATCACAAGCCACAACCAGCTTGTCCCCAAACCGGATGCGGGTGTGCGGCTCGGGCATGATGTCAATGCCGCTGCGGCGGATACGGGTAATGGTGGCATCATAAACAGCATGCAGGTTGATCTGCCGGATGGTCTTGTTCACCACCTCCCGGTTGGTTACCAGGATGGTCTGAACATCATAGCGGTGGTTGAGCTCAATGACCTCCTCAGTCACTTCACCCACCAGCATCCGGGCACGCTGCAAGGCTTCCTCTGTTCCCACCACCCGCACGATATCCCCTTTGTGCAACACGGTGTCCCGGGCAGGGGTGAAGGCTTCGTCCCCGTGCTTCACCCGTGAGATAACCGCACTGGTCATAGCCCGAAACTGGAGTTCCCGGAGGGTTTTGCCCTCGATATTGTCATTTTTCACTACCAGGTGTCCGGCCCGGACCTCGGGGAAATCGGCCATCAGGCTGTCATTGTACGCTCGTTCGGCGCGCGACATATCCACCCGCAGAATACGGGGAAGAAATTTCAGAAACAGAATCACTCCTACCACACCGAAGGGATAGGATATCCCATAGGCGATAGACACATCTCCTGCCGGAAACATCTCGGCAGCAGTAGCCAGCGCAGGCGTGCTGGTCAGGGCACCTCCCATCAGCCCGGCTGCCATGGCCAGGTTAAAACCGAAAAGCCTGGAGCAAGCCCATGTGACGAGGATGCCGGCGACAACCCCGGCCGTTGCCAGTAAAGCCAGAGACTTGCCGTGTTTGCGCAAAGAGTCGAAAAAGCCCGGGCCCGCCTGAATCCCGACAGTAAAAAGAAACAACACCAGCCCAATGTCCTGAATAATGGAGGGCAGACGCACCCCCAGATGGCCAAAAACCATGGCCACAAAGAGGATGGCCGAAACCCCCAGGGAGAACCCCCTGACTTCCAGATTACCAATCAAAAAACCGAAGGCCACAATCACAAACAGGGCTACGTAGGAATAGCCCTCCTGGAACAGCAGGGAAGCATAAAAGTCAGGATCGAAGAGTTGCTCCATACAATACCGAAAGTCTCACCAAATATACAACAACCAAGCCAAAACATCGCGCCGGGGGAACAGAGAACCGGAATGTTAAAAAAAGTGAAAAACAGCGCTGGAAACCAAAAAACCAAAACAATACATTACGTTTGCTATATTTGTATCGGAACACATTCACTACAACTTGCGTATATGAAGAAATCCTTTGTTTTGGCCGGAATTATACTACTGTCCGCAACC
>DFUR01000031.1 GCA_002380425.1 Bacteroidales bacterium UBA4181 | reverse complement strand
TCGATGCCCTGGCCAGCTCAATACTTCTGGATATTCTTGTGAAATCGGGCCGGGTTAGCACTATTCTTTTCATGATTGATATTAAAAAAATAAAACACAATCAGTAAAGATACGAAATTTTCAGTAAGTAACAAAGTTTTACTTTTGCTGTTAAACCATTACTGGTTAGGGCGCCTCAGGGGCTGATGTCTCCTCTGGCATTTGCAGCCCTTTGATCATACTGGCATAAAAATACAGCCATACCAGCTCCGCTGGCAAATACCAGTAAAAACCGCAGATAGAGGTGAGCATAATCATCACTACCGTGGAGAAAATCACAAAAGCGTACCACCAGTGCCCCTTGAGCAGACGGAGGGGAAACAGAGGCTGATCCAGGTACATGTCCTTACTCAGGCCGAACATATTGGCTCCGTACCACAAGACGGCAATAACGAACACAATGGGGGATGCGAACATCATCCCCGTGCCAGTGAGGGAGTCAGCATTTGGAGATGTGGACAGAACCAGCACAGAGTGAATGATGTAGCCGATATTGGTCAGGATCACAGCGACTCCTCCCAATACCACAATCCAGATTTTGTTGGACGGTGTCTTGAAAGTGTCCACTCCCTTGAGTAAGGTGATGAGCATCAGGCTTCCGAGCAGCAGGAAGCTGGTGCCGCTACGTTCGCCCCGGCTGCTGAGCAACCCGCTCTCGGGAACCAGCTCTCCGGTATCACTGACAGACAACTCAGGAGCGGGGGAACTCAGCAACAGGATGGCGCCGGCTACCAGCAGGATCCACCCGGAGATTTTGATGTTCAGATATTTCGTCACCATGACCTCGTTGATTGGTGAGGACCTGTTGCCTACCTTGGGGCAGAGCAGGCAATGGGTTTGAGTTGCCTGAAGAAGTCATTTCCCTTATCGTCTACCAGGATAAAAGCAGGGAAATCCTCCACCCTGATTTTCCAGATAGCCTCCATGCCCAGTTCCGGGTATTCCAGACATTCCAGGCTCCGGATGTTTTCCTGAGCCAGCAGGGCCGCAGGGCCACCGATCATGCCCAGATAGAACCCGCCATGTTTCTTGCAGGCATCTGTCACCTGCTGGCTTCGGTTCCCCTTGGCAATCATGATCATGCTGCCCCCCAGCGACTGAAATTCGTCCACATAGGAATCCATGCGTCCGGCGGTTGTCGGGCCCATGGAACCGCTGGCATAGCCTTCCGGAGTTTTGGCCGGGCCGGCGTACATAATGGGATGATCCATGAGATAGGAGGGAAGCCCAAGTCCCTGGTCTATCCGCTCTTTGAGCTTAGCATGGGCGATATCCCGGCCCACGATGATGGTTCCGGTGAGGGACAAACGGGTCGCCACCGGGTAGCGGGAGAGTTCCGCAAGAATTTCCTTCATGGGGCGGTCCAGGTTGATGCGCACCGGGTTCCCTTCCCCGGCCTGCCGCCATTTTTCCGGAATCAAACGTCCGGGGTTGTCCTCCATCTTTTCCACCCAGACACCCTCCCGGTTGATTTTCGCCTTGATGTTGCGGTCAGCAGAGCAGGATACCCCCATGCCCACAGGGCAGGAAGCTCCGTGGCGGGGCAGCCGGATGATACGAATATCGTGGGCCAGATACTTGCCCCCGAACTGAGCCCCCAACCCGATTTCCCAGGCCATCTTCAGTACCCTTTTCTCGAGTTCCATATCCCTGAAAGCCTGTCCGAAAGCGTTTCCTTCGGTGGGGATGTGATCATAATATTTGGCCGAGGCCAGTTTGACGGTTTTCAAGTTCATCTCCGCCGATGTCCCTCCAATCACGAAAGCGATATGGTAGGGCGGGCAGGCCGCGGTACCCAGAGAGCGAATCTTTTCAACCAGAAAGGCCTCAAGTTTGCCCGGCACCAGCAGCGCCTTGGTCTCCTGATAGAGATAGGTCTTGTTGGCCGACCCGCCTCCCTTGGCGATGCACAGAAACTGGTACTGATCTCCGTCGGTGGCGTACAGGTCAATCTGCGCGGGCAGGTTGCATCCCGTATTCACCTCACGGAACATATCCAGAGGGGCATTCTGGGAATACCGCAGGTTCTCGCGGGTGTAAGTGTTGTACACCCCCAGGGAGAGGGCTTCCTCATCGTGGCCGTCTGTCCAGATCTGCCTGCCTTTCTTGCCCATGATGATGGCCGTTCCGGTGTCCTGGCAGAAGGGCAGCACGCCCTTGGCCGAAACCTCGGCATTGCGCAGAAAGGTTAGGGCAACGTATTTGTCGTTGTCGCTGGCTTCCGGGTCGTCGAGAATGGCGGCTACCTGTTTCTGGTGTTCGGTACGCAGCAAAAAGGAGGCATCGCGGAAGGCAGTCTGGGCCAGCAGCGTCAGGGCCTCCGGGGCCACTTTGATGATGGGAAGCCCTTCGAATTCCGAAGTGCTGACGTAATCCCTTGTGAGCAGATAGTATTCTGTGGTGTCTGCACCCATGGGGAAGGGTTTCTGATACTTGAAAGCAGGTGTAGCCATAAGAGTTTATTGTAGGTTTACAGGTTCAGCATGGTTTGTATTGGTGTTCCGGTAAAACCAATCCGGAAGCGATATGTTTTGGAGCCTCAGGCGTTCAAGGGTTTCATCCCCCTGAATACGTCCCTGGTGCATCAGCACAAAGTGTCCGCACAGAGCCTCCAGATCGTGCAGGTTGTGCGAGGAGAGCAACATCGTCCGCTCACGTCCCAACTCCGAAATCAGCGCGTGCATTTCGGCCATCTGGTTCGGATCCAGCCCGGTCATCGGCTCATCCAGAACCAGTACTCTGGGGTTGTGCACCAGGGCCTGAGCCAGTCCCACCCTTTGCCGGTACCCCTTGGAGAGGGTGCCAATGATTTTGTGACCAGCCTGACCAAGCCCTGTCTGCGCCATAACCTCCTCCACCCGTTGTCGACGGTTTGGGAGGGGATACCATCCGGCACAGAACTCCAGATACTCCCGAACGTACATCTCCGGGTACAGGGGATTGTCTTCCGGAAGATAGCCCAGAATCCGGCGAATCTCCTGCATGCGATTGCGGACGCTCCAACCGTTGATCAGCACATCTCCCGAGTCGGGACGCTCCAACCCGCACAACACCCTCATCAGGGTGGACTTTCCGGCTCCGTTTGGCCCCGCCAGACCGGTCACCGTCCCCTCCCGGATTTCCAGAGACACCCGGTCGAGCGCCGTTTCGCGGCCAAACCTCCTGGTAACCTCAGAGACGACGACAGACATCACTTGCGGCCTGAAGCTTTTGTCTTGTTTCTTTGGTCCTCAAGCGCTTTGATTTCCTGATACCACTCCTGCATCACATAGAACGCCTTCTTTTTGATGCCCTGGTCGGAAATCAGCCCCTTTCGGTTGAATCCCTTCTGGTACTCTGGATGGATTCTGCGGGGAGAACGGAAGTCCATCAGAATCCACGGTGTGGTGCCCGAAAGCCCTTCGATGCGTTTGAACATGGCCACCGAATGCTTGTAGAGCGATTCCTGAAACTCTTCGGTCCAGCGCTCTGCAACATCTCCGTGCATGCCCTGGAGGGCACCGCCTCCGAATTCAGTGATCATCACCGGTTTGTCCTGAGTGAACACCCAGTTGGAGACATCACATTTTTCCGGAAGGCCGTCATACCATCCGATATACTCATTGAAGCTTAGTACGTCCAGGAAGTCCGCTGCGGGGTCGTCCAGAGTCTGGGTATTGTTGCCCACTGTCTTCTTTTCCATAGCAGCAGCCACCAGACGGGTCCCGTCCAGAGCCCGGGCATCATCGGCCAGAGTCTTCAAAAACCGGTTACGGGGTTCCGAAGGCGGAGTTTCATTGCAGATGGACCAGATGGCGATGTTGGTGCGGTTCTTGTCCCGGCCAATCATCTCGCTGAGCTGGTTGCGGGCATTCTGCAGGGTGGCCGGGTTTTCCCACTGGATGGTCCAGTACGTAGGAATTTCAGACCATACCATGAGCCCCAGGCGTTCCGCTGCCCGGACCATGTGTTCGTTGTGCTGGTAGTGGGCCAGACGTACAAAGTTGCATCCCAGTTCACGGGCCCATCCCAGAAGCACTTCGGCATCCTCGGGGCTCCAGGCGCGTCCGGAACGGAAGGGTGCCTCCTCATGGATGCAAATGCCTCTGAAGAATATCTCCTTTCCGTTGAGCAGTATCTTTTTCCCAGAGGTTTCCAGCCTGCGGAACCCAATCTGGTCGGCCACGGTGTCGGTGGGACAGGACAGAAGTACCTGGTACAGTTTGGGCTGATCCGGAGTCCAAAGCACCGGTTTGGCCGGGCAGTCAATCAGGGCGTACCCTTTTTCGTCGGTCTGCACGGTGTGTTTGAGCCGCAACTCGGGAATCTCCAGAACCACCTTTTGGGATGCCCCGGTCCCGTCCAGCTGCACCCATCCGTTAAGCTGGGTATCTGAGCCCTTTTGGAGCTGCACAAAGTAATCCCGGATAAATGTCCCCGGAACCTCAGCCACATACACCGAGCGGGTGATGCCTCCGTAGTTATACCAGTCGGTATTGTTGGTAGGCACCGCCTCAACTTTTCGACGGTTGTCCACCTTCACAATCAGACTGTTCCTGCCTTTGCGGATGAATCTGGTCACCTCAAAATTAAAGGAGCTGAAACCGCCCTCATGCGAACCCAGTTTGTTTCCGTTGAGGTACACCACGCATTCGTAGTTGACCGCCCCGAAGTACACAAACACCCTCTTCCCGGTCACCGGCTCATAGTCAAAAACCCTCCGGTACCAGATGTTGCCCTCGTAGTTGAGCAGGTCGGTGCGTTGGGTGTTCCAGTCCCCCGGAACCATCAGGGTTTCGGCCTTGTCGAAGTCGTATTCGATAAGGTCAGAGGGGGTGCGTGGCTTGGCTTCTCTGAAAAAACCGTTGGGGTCTTCGCGCATGCGGTAGTTGTAGAACCCCAGCTCGTAGATGTCCAGGATGTAGTTCCAGTGGCCATCCAGCAGCTGGGTCTGCCTTCCGGGCAGGTTCTGCATCAGCGGGGCCAGGCCGGCATTGGCCCCGGACAGAGGGCCGGAAATTACTGTTGCTAAGGCTGTAGTCAGGAGTGTTAGTAAGAATGAACGCATGTTGTATGATGTTTAAGGATCCATTGGTAAGCATTCGTGAACATAATCACCCAGGGGGTGACTTCATCATCCTGACGGTCTTCCGGGTAGAGAGGCCAGTTCCAGGGATAGGTACAGCGCTCGGGATGCGGCATCATGGCCAGGTGGCGGCCATCCGCACTGCATATCCCCGCTACCCCTTCGGGCGAACCGTTGGGGTTGCCCGGGTAGGAAGTATAGCTGTATTCCAGCGCAATATGGTAGAAGGAAGGATCGCTGGGCAGAGAGAACTTGCCCTCACCGTGGGCAACCCAGATGCCCAGACGGGCACCGCTCAGGGAGTGAAGCATCACCGAGTAGTTCCGGGGAACGTTCACGTTGACAAAGCCGCTCTCGAACTTATGGGAATCATTGTGCAGCATCTGAGGCTTCTGCTCATCCATGGGGGTAATCAGGCCCAGATGCATCATCAGCTGACAACCGTTACACACCCCCAGGCTGAGGGTGTCCGGCCGTGCGTAAAAGCGTTCCAGAGTGGCTTTGGCCTTTTCGTTGTACAGAAAGGCACCCGCCCAGCCCTTGGCGGAGCCCAGCACATCGGAGTTGGAGAACCCGCCCACGAACACAATCAGTTGGATGTCATCGAGCGTTTCCCTCCCGGAAATCAGGTCGGTCATGTGCACATCCCGGACATCAAATCCGGCCAGGTGCATGATCCAGGCCATTTCGCGGTCCCCGTTGGAGCCCTTTTCGCGGATGATGGCCGCGCGCACGCCCCCCGGAGTGGTCCGGGCAGGTGTGAGGCCCAGGGAGGAGAAAGTCCCGGTGAAGCCTTCAGGGAAGGTGAACGAAAGCGGCTGGATTTTGTAATTGTTTTTCCGGGCTTCGGCCATTTCCGGGCCGCTCTGCAGACGGTCGAACAGGTAGGAGGTGCGGAACCAGGCGTCCCGCAGGGATTCAATATCAAATTTGTGTTTCACCCCGTTCAGGAATACCCTGCCGATGCGTTTCGGGATGGGCTTGCCGATGGTGAGGGCTGTGATTCCGTGCCCGTCAAATGTCTCCAGAACCCGCACCAGATGGGCTTCTTTCACCTGAAGCACCCAGGCAGGATTCTCGCTGAACAACACCCGGATGAGGTCCGGCTCACCCAACACCGAAAGGTCGGCCTCGAAGCCCCCCTCCTTGTTGGCAAAGGTCATCTCCAGTAAGGTGGTGATCAACCCACCTGCAGACACATCGTGGCCGGAGAGGAGCAACCTGCCCCGGACCAGATCCTGGACAGCGGCAAACGCCCGGACCAGGTAAGCCGGGTCAGCCACATCGGGAACCTGTGTCCCCAGCCCATTGAGCACCTGGGCAAAGGAACTGCCTCCCAGCGCAAAGGGGCCTCCGGAGAGCCCGACATACAAAAGCACCGAGCTCTCCTGAAGCTTCATCACCGGGCGCACAGCGCGGCGGATATCCGTAACTTCGGCAATGCTCGAAATCAACACCGAGCCAGGAGCCAGCACCTTCTCCCCGTCGGGGTATTTCTGGGTCATGGACAACGAATCCTTCCCCGTGGGAATGTTGATGCCCAGGGCAATACAAAAATCGCTGGCGGCCTCCACGGCCTCGTACAAACGGGCATCCTCACCCTCGTTCTTGCACGGCCACATCCAGTTGGCGCTCAGAGAGATGCCCTTGATCCCTCCCTCCAGGGGCGCCCAGACCAGATTGGTCAGCGCCTCGGTGATGGCCAGCCGGGAGCCGGCCCCAGGATGAATCAGCGCGGCTGCGGGCGCGTGCCCGATGGACGTGGCTATGCCACGGCCGCCCTGATAGTCCAGAGCCATGATGGCCATATTGTTGAGCGGAAGCTGAATCTCCCCGGCCGTTTGCTGCAAAGCCACACGCCCGGTGACCGAGCGGTCCACCTTGTTGGTGAGCCAGTCCTTGCAAGCAACCGCCTCAATCTGGAGTACCTGTTGCACATACTCCTGAACCATAGAGGGTTCGTATGCCAGCGGAGCGTATTGCTCCTGCAGGCTTTCGCCGGTGATGAGCGTCTTGGGGGCATTCCCAAACATATCCTTGAGCTCCAGGTCTATGGGCTTATCACCCGTACCCGGGTGTTCAAAAGTGAACCGGTGGTCGCCCGTGGCTTCCCCGATGACATAAAAGGGAGCCCGTTCCCGGGCCGCGATGGCTCTGACCCGCTCCACAGCAGATTCCGGGACAATGAACCCCATACGTTCCTGGCTCTCATTGCCCACGATTTCCTTGGCCGACAGGGTGGGGTCACCAATGGGTAGCTGGCTCATGTCAATCCTGCCACCGGTTTCCTCCACCAGCTCCGAAAGACAATTCAGATGCCCTCCGGCGCCGTGGTCATGAATGGATACGATGGGATTGTCTTCGCTTTCGGCCAGAGCACGGATGGCATTCAGCACTCTTTTCTCCATCTCAGCGTTGGCACGCTGGACGGCGTTGAGCTCAATGGCATTACCGTACTGGCCGGTATCCACGGACGACACAGCACCACCTCCCATGCCAATCCGGTAGTTGTCTCCCCCCAGCAGGATGATTTTGTCTCCTTTGGCGGGATGACCCTTGAGGCTGTCTCTTTTCCGGGCCATGCCGACCCCTCCGGCCAGCATAATCACCTTGTCGAACCCAAACTTCTTGCGGGCTTCGGTGTGTTCCAGCGTCAGCAGGCTTCCACAGATAAGGGGCTGCCCGAATTTGTTGCCGTAATCGCTCGCCCCGTTGGAAGCCTTGATCAGGATGTCCCGGGGGGACTGATACAGCCAGGGGCGGGGAGGACTCTGTTCCCACTGCCGGTTTTCGCCTTCAAAACGGGGATAGGAGGTCATATAGACCGCTGTACCCGCCAGAGGGAAGGAGCCCTTGCCCCCGCCCATGCGGTCCCTGATTTCGCCTCCGCTGCCGGTAGCCGCTCCGTTGAACGGCTCCACGGTGGTGGGGAAGTTATGGGTTTCGGCCTTCAGGGAGAGTACCGAAGCATCTTGTTTCAAACCAAAGAAACCGGGGCGGTCGGCCAGCCCGGGTACAAACAGGTTGACCTCGGGCCCTTCCAGAAAGGCGCAATTGTCTTTGTACGCTGAAACAATCCGGTTGGGGTGGGTCTGTGAGGTGCGCTTGATGAGGCCAAAAAGGGAAGATGGTCTTTGTTGTCCGTCGATGATGAAGGTGCCGTTGAATATTTTGTGGCGGCAATGCTCGGAGTTCACCTGCGAGAATCCAAAGATTTCGCTGTCGGTGAGCCTGCGCTGCAACTTGCGCGAAAGCCCTTCCAGATAAGCCACTTCCTCATCGCTCAGGGCGAGCCCTTCCTGCTGATTGTAGGCGGCAATGTCCTCAATATAGAGAATGGGTTCCGGAGTCTTCTTCACCGTGAACACTTCCTGGTCCAGGCCGTGATACAGTTTTTGGAGCATGGGGTCGAAGGTCGCTTCCGGGCCGGAAACGGGGAAGAATTCCTCAATCCTCCCGATGTTTCCTATGTTCATATTCTGGGTAATCTCTACCGCGGCGGAGCTCCATGGGGTGATCATCTCCCGCCTGGGTCCGACAAACCAGCCCTCCACAGCAGGTTCAGCACAGGGAACAGCTCCTTCAAAGAGCCATACAAGACGCTGGCTGTCAGCATCCGAAAGAGGCGCTCCGGCTTGAACGGCAAGGGTGTAACCTTGTGAATTTCTGAAGAATATTACCATGGTCATAAGGGGTTGGTTTGGGGTTTGCGTACTTCCTGCCTTAAGCCACAAAAGTAGTTTTCTTTCCCCGGATGTGCAAAATATCAGGCCCTAAAAAGGAGGCATTCCTTGTCCGGGTCGGGGAAAAGTGTTTTCTTTGCGCTCCAACATAAATTATTGTCATGACAATCTCGAACAACAAAGTGGTGTCGCTGTCTTATGTCCTCCGCGTGGATGACCAGAACGGTGAAGTGATTGAAACCGTGGAAGCCTCCCGGCCCCTTCGGTTTATCTTCGGTACCGGACAGCTTTTGCCCAAATTTGAGGACCACCTCCAGGGACTGGCTGTGGGCGCCTCGTTCTCGTTCCGCCTCTCTTCGGCCGATGCCTATGGGAATGCCCAGGAAGAAGCTGTAGTTACCATTCCTAAGTCGGCTTTTGAAGTGGACGGGGAAGTAGATGAGGAAATGCTCACCGTAGGGAGTGCGCTTCCGATGATGGACACCCAGGGAAACCGCCTGGAAGGGGTTATCGTGGAAGTCCGTCCCGATGAAGTGGTGATGGATTTCAACCATCCTCTGGCCGGAGACGATCTGTTCTTTACCGGTAAAGTCGAAGATGTGCGCGAAGCCTCTGAAGAAGAGCTCTCTCAGGGACTCGGACACGGGGACAGCTGTGGCAGCGGCGGATGTGACGGCTGCAACGGCGGCTGCCACTAGTAGTTACATCAACTGATCAATCTCTTCCAGCCAAAGTTGCGGGGAAGCATCGCTGGGCATCCGCCAGTCCCCTCGCGGAGACAGGCAGACGGAACCGATTTTGGGCCCGTCCGGCATGCACGAACGCTTAAATTGCTGGGCAAAGAAACGCACAAAGAACACCCGGAGCCATTTGCGCAGTACATCAGTACCGTAGCGATCGCCAAAGGCGGCCTTGGCCAGGAAGTATATCTTGGCCGGACGGAACCCGTAGCGTAAGGTGTAGAACAAAAAGAAGTCGTGCAGTTCATACGGCCCCGCCAGGTCCTCGGTCCGCTGGGAGATCTCGCCATTCTCCAGAGCCGGCAGCAACTCGGGACTCACCGGAGTGTCCAGAATGTCAGCGAGCAGCCCGCAGACCTTTTTGTCCGCGCTCTGGCTGTGGAACCATTGTACCAGATGCCTTACCAAAGTTTTGGGAATGCCTGAGTTGATGCCGTACATGGACATGTGGTCGCCGTTGTAGGTAGTCCATCCCAGAGCCAGCTCGGACATATCCCCCGTGCCCAGCACCAATGCCTGCTCCTGATTGGCCAGATCCATCAGAATCTGAGTGCGTTCCCGCGCCTGCACATTCTCGTAGGTTGTGTCGTGCACCAGGGGATCGTGGCCAATGTCTTTGAAGTGTTGCAGACAAGCCTCCCGGATGGGAATCTCCCGGAAGGTGGCTCCCAGTTGCCCGATCAACGCCACCGCGTTGCGATAAGTTCTGTCCGAGGTGCCCAAGCCGGGCATGGTCAGCCCGAGCACCCCGGAGTTGGGTAAGCCCAGCTCTTCAACAGTTTTCACGGCCACCAGGAGCGCCAGCGTGGAATCCAGACCGCCCGATACCCCCACCATGACCTTCTTCATCCCGGTGTGTTCCAGACGCTTGGCCAGCCCGGACACCTGGATGGAGATGATCTCCTGACAGCGTTCCGAAAGAACGTGTGCCTGGGGAATAAACGGCATCGGGCTCACGGGGCGGGTGAGGACCCAAGGCTCTGTGCCGGTCATGCTCCCGGGCGCTGAGCCCGGCTCAGGCTCAGGCGCAGCCCATGCTTCAGTTGCAGCCTCATGCCCTGGCTTTGCCACGGCCTCCGTTGCAGAGAGTTCAAAGGGGATGACCCGGAAGATATTCTGGGCCTCTCCGGCACCAGGTTCGCTGAAGCTGAGGTTTCCGGCACGCTCTGCCATCAGTCGCTCTATGTCAATTTCGGTGGAGATCAACTGCTCTTCTCTCTGAAATCTTTCAGAGCTACAGAGCATCTGACCGTTCTCGGCAATATAGCCATTCCCTGCAAAGACCACATCGGTGGTGGACTCCCCGTAACCGCAGGAAGCATACAGGTACCCGGCCACACACCGGGCAGATTGCTGGGTAATCAGGGACTGCAGGTAGCTGTTCTTCCCGGTGAGCTCATTGCTGGCCGAGATATTGCACAACACCTGAGCCCCCGCCTTGGCCATCAGGGAACTCGGAGGAACTGGGCCCCAGAGGTCCTCACAGATCTCCACGCCCAGACAGAGTTCCTCGCTGCGGAACAGCAGGTCCGTACCGAAAGGCACCCATTGGCCGCAGAGCGGAACAGAGCCCTGGGTGGCCATGCTTCCCGGGGCAAACCAGCGTTTTTCGTAAAATTCTCCGTAATTGGGCAGATAGGACTTGGGCACCACGCCCAGCAGCGTGCCCGCCTGCATGACGACTGCCGTGTTGAACAGCAGGTTCCCCTCTCTCAGGGGCATGCCCACAACCACCAGCATAGCGTGATGCTCCGACGCCCGCAGCAGAAAACTCAGGGCTTCCCGGGCTTCATCCAGCAGAATGCGCTGCCGGAACAAGTCCCCGCAGGTATATCCGGTGATACACAATTCCGGGAAGCAGAGCACCTGTACCCCTTTCCGGGCCGCTTTGTCCATCAGGCCGGCGATCTGGTCCCTGTTGAACGAACAGTTGGCGACCTCCACCCGGGGAATCGCTGCAGCTACCCTTATGAAGCCAAAGTTCATGATTTGTTCAATTGACGTACGATGGCAGCCGTGTCCCGGGCAATCACCAGTTCCTCGTTGGTGGGTACCACCAGCACCTTCACCCGGGAGGAGGGCGTACTGATTAAGGCCGTTTCCCCGCGAGCCTGCTCGTTCTTAGCCGGATCAAAGTCCACCCCGAGGAATTCAAAATCCTTCATAATCTCGGCGCGGGCCAGGGTAGAATTCTCCCCGATCCCTCCGGTGAAGACAATCACGTCCACGCCCCCCATCACGGCTGTGTAGGCCCCGATGTACTTGCGGATGCGGTAGTAGAACATATTCAGAGCCAGGCTGGCCCGTTCGTTGCCATTCTTTGCCGCGGCGGTCACCTCGCGCATGTCCGAGGACACCCCGCTGATGCCAATCAAACCGCTGTGCTTGTTGATCAGGGTGTTGGCCGTGTTGATGTTGAGCTCCTCCCGTTGCATCAGGTAGGGCAGGATGCCCGGGTCGAGGTCCCCGCAGCGGGTGCCCATCACCAGCCCTTCCACCGGAGTCATTCCCATGGAGGTGTCCACCGATTGTCCGTTTAGGATGGCCGTGATGGAACCTCCGTTGCCCATGTGGCAGGTGATGATGCGGGACTGCTCCGGAGCCAGGCCCAGAAAGGAGCACGCCTGTTGCATCACAAATTTGTGGCTGGTGCCATGGAATCCGTACCTGCGGATGCCGTGCTGCTTGTACAGAGAATAGGGCAGGGCATAGAGGTAGGCATAATCGGGCATGGTCTGATGAAAGGCCGTGTCGAACGCCCCCACCTGGGGCACATGGGGCAGCAGGTTCTTCATGGCATAGATGCCGCTCAGATTGGGTGGGTTGTGCAGGGGTGCCAGGGAGATACACTCCTCGAGCATGGCGATCACCTCACTGGTGATTAGGACGCTGGAGTTGAATTTCTCCCCCCCGTGTACCACCCGGTGCCCGATGGCGTCAATCTCGTTGAAACTCTTGATACACCCGTGTTTCTTGCTGATGAGGATGCCCAGCATGTATTCAATCCCCGACTGGTGGTCCAGAATCTCTCCTTCAAAGACCACGTCTTCCTTCCCGTTCTGCTTTTCGTGACGGATACGGGAGCCGTTCATCCCAATTTTTTCCACAAGCCCCTTGGCGATGACTTTAGGGCCATCTGTGTCAAATAGTTGGTATTTGATAGAGGAGCTGCCGCAATTAAGAACAATAACCTTCATTTGCTTACCTGTTCGATTTGATTTGGGTGGACACTACATTGGTCCCCGTTTTTCTCCCTTCGCTGTCGTACACATAGAAGCCTTTGCCGGTACGGCGGCCCAGATTGTTGGCCCGCACCAGACGTTTGATCATGGGGGATGCCTTGAACTTGAGCAGCCCGAACTCATCAAAGAGGTGGTTCATGTACCGGAGCACTTTGTCCAGCCCGATCCGGTCTGCCAGTTCAAAAGGCCCGAACTGCATGCCAAAACCTTGCCGCATGATGTTGTCAATGTCTTCCACATTGGATACCCCCTCGACCATAGAGTTGCATGCCTCGTTGATGAGGGTGACAATGAGCCGGGTGCTGATGCTGCCCGGGGATTCATTGACGGTGATGACCGTTTTGCCGATCATATTGCAAAAACGGCACAGAATATCGTGGGCCTCATCGCTGGTCTGGAGCCCGCGCACCACCTCCACGATCTTCACCGTAGCCGGGGAACTGAAAAAGTTCAGGGACAGAGCCCGCTCGGGGTGGATCATGTGGGTGGCAATGTCCGTGATCATCAGGGTGGAGACGCTGGTGGCGATGATGGCCTTTTGGGACACGAACGACTCGATCTTCTCGAACAGATGCTTGCGCTCTTCCAGAGGATCCTCGGAACTGATGGTCTCGATGATGAGGTCGCAGTCGCGGATGTCCTTGTAGTCCACCGTGCCCTTGATGCGCGAAAGGATGATCTTTTTTTCGCCCAGGGTGAGCCCCCAGCCGTTGATGATTTCGTCCAGATGGCTGTCAATGGAGTGCAGCACTTCCTGGCGCCGCTCCTCACTGATTTCCACGAATACCACTTCTGTGCCCGACTGGCTCACCAGACGGGCCACGTCCTGGCCAATCATGCCGCATCCGATGATGCCGACTTTATGGATGGTTCCGGGTTTGCGTACGGTTGTGTTCAGGCCGTAATTCTCGAGTTTCTCAATCATAAAATGTCTGTTAGAATGCTTGGGATGCCTGGTTGGCGGTGATGGCAACGGCCACCACGATGTCGTTTACGGAGCAACCCCGGGACAGGTCATTGATGGGGGCTGCCATCCCCTGCAGCACTGGCCCGAGTGCCTCCGCATGGGCCATCCGCTGAACCAGTTTGTAGGCGATATTCCCAGTTTCCAGGGTGGGGAAGACCAGCACGTTGGCCCTGCCAGCCACGGGGCTTCCGGGCGCCTTGCTTTGGGCTATGGCCGGGACAATGGCCGCGTCGGCCTGGAGCTCTCCGTCAATCTGCAGAGAGGGATCCATGGCTTTGGCCAGCTCCGTTGCCCGCACCACTTTGTCCACCATAGCATGGCGGGCGCTTCCCTTGGTGGAGAAGCTCAGCATGGCCACCCTTGGCTCTATGCCGGCAATCGCACGGGCGGTGCGGGCCGTCATCACGGCAATCTCGGCCAGCTCCTGTTCGGTAGGGTCGGGATGAACGGCACAGTCGGCAAAGGCCAGGATGCCATCATCCCCAAAACTCTTGTCGGGCAGAATCATAAAAAACACCCCGGAGACCACCTTGATTCCGGGGAGGGTTTTGACATACTGAAAAGCCGGGCGCAATACATCGCCGGTGGCATTCATGGCTCCGGCCACTTCTCCGTCCGCATCTCCCGATTTGATCATCAGGGTGCCCAGGTACAAAGGGTCCAGAATCAGTTTTTCGGCCTGTTCCCGGGTGAGGCCCTTGGACTGGCGCAATTGCAGCATCAGGGACACATAAGCCTCCTTGCGGGGATGGTTCATTGGGTCCACCAGAGAGGCCCCGCCCAAGTGGGTCAGTCCCAGGGAGGCTGCTTTGGCGCGAATTTCCTCAGGCGGCCCGATCAGGCTGAGCCGGGCGATTTTTTCGGACAAAATGATGTCTGCGGCACGCAAGGTTCTCTCTTCAAGGCCTTCGGGCAACACGATGTGACGGTTGGCCTTTTTTGCCTGTGAGATAATATGGTCTGTAAAGTTCATGAAGCACTGAGTTGATGATGAATTTCCAAACAATAAAAGTACAATAAACCCTTGGATTGCCCAAATTTTTTAAGGATTATGATTGCTCGGTGGCCCATCTTTCCCCCCTTGCAGTCAACCGCCCCCGGAACGGAATCTTTTTGTACATTCGCCCACTGTTATGATACGTCCGCTGACCTCTTTGCGTTTCTTCTTTGCCCTGATGGTTTTTGTGAGCCATCTGGGGTTTGTGCATCCCCAGGCGCCCTGGTTTGCGCAGGTGTATGCCCAGGTATTCAAGGAGGGGTATATCGGGGTGAGTTTCTTCTTCATTCTCAGTGGTTTTATTCTGGCCTACACCTATCAGCAACGGATGCACACCGGTGAAGTGTCTCCCCGGCAGTTCTGGGTGGCCCGTTTTGCCCGCATCTACCCCCTGTTCTTCCTGACCCTCCTGCTGGCCATACCCCTTTCGATGCGTGAATTTCTGCAGGATGCCGGGTACTGGGCCGGGAGGTTGCTCTGCAATGTCTCCCTCACCCATGCCTTTGTGCCTTCGCAGGATTTCTTCTTTTCCTTCAATGCCCCCTCGTGGAGCATCTCCGATGAGGCATTCTTTTATGCCCTGTTCCCGGGACTTGTCTGGCTGCTGGGACGTTCCACCGGGCGCTGGCTCTGGTGGGGCATACTGGCTCTGGTGCCCCTGGGGATGCTGGTGATGCCCGCCTTTCTCCATCATCCTTTGTTCTATATCAACCCGGTGTTCCGCGTCGCCGATTTTCTCCTGGGCATCCTGCTCTTTGAGTGTTTTCAGGCCGGGCGGGGGCAGCAGTGGTTCCGTTCCCCGGCATGGGCCACCGCTTGTGAAGCCGCTGCCACGGGGCTCTTTGTGCTGTTTTTTGTGCTTCATCCCCTGATAGGCCAGGTCTGGCGGTATTCGGTGTACTACTGGATTCCCATGGCGGTCATCATATACGTCTTTGCCCATCAAAAGGGAGCCTTGTCCCGTGTGCTTTCGGCACCTTTACTGGTTTTGGGCGGGGAAATCAGCTTCGGGCTGTACCTGATTCATCAGCTGGTGATGCGTTATTATGTGTCCCTGAGCCAGAGGGCAGGGGTGGACCTGCCTCCCTGGCTGGTGGTGTTGCTGGTGCTGGGCATCACACTATTGGCCAGCTATCTTTCTTACCGATGGGTGGAAAAACCCTGCAACCGATACATTAAAAAAAGGTTTTAGTATATTTACCACGTCCCGGATGGGGCTGAGCATCGGATGTTCCGGGTGCAACTACTAATAATCACTATGCTATGAATCTGCAGTTTACTCTCTTTGGGCGGATGTGCCTGACGGCACTCCTGGTGGGTGCCACGCTGACGGTACTGGCCCAAACAGCCCCTGAGGCAACCCCTGCCCCGGACCCCGCTTTTGTACCCGAAGGCAATATCGTGAACACCAATGTCCGGGTGCACGACCCGGTGATGATCAAACACAAAGACAACTATTATATCTTCCATACCGGCAGAGGGGTGAGCGCCCTGCGTTCTGCGGATATGCGTTCCTGGCAGCGCATGGCCTCGCCCATCACCCCGCAGGCCTGGCATAAAGAAGATATTCCGGAACAGGACGGCAGCCTGTGGGCTCCGGACATTCATTTCCGGGACGGCAAGTATCATCTGTACTATTCGGTTTCCGCCTGGATGAACTTCAATTCCAGCATCGGCTATGCCACCAATACCACCCTGGATCCCGGGGACCCGCAGTATCGCTGGGAGGATCAGGGCAAGGTAATCAGCTTCCGCAACGGGGGCGAGGGCGTGAATGTGATTGACCCCAACGTGTTTGTGGACACCGATAAGTCCGTGTGGCTGGTCTATGGTTCCTACAAGGCCGGACTGCGCCTGTCGCAACTCAATCCTGCCACCGGGAAATTGCTCGATGAAACCAATGCCGGGGTTACGGTACTCACCACATCGCTGGGTGAAGGCGTTTTCCTGCTCAAATCAAAGGATGGCTACTACTACCTCTTTGCTTCCCGGGGAAAGTGCTGTGCCGGACTGGAGAGCACCTACCAGGTAGTCATGGGCCGTTCGCGCAACATACGGGGCCCCTACCTCTCCAAAACCGGAGAAAGCTGGGTGAATAACCGGTATTCCCTGCTGATGGCCGGGGATTATTCCGAGCCAGGCAGGGGCCACAACGGTTTCTACACCGAGGGGGACACCACCTACATTGTGTACCACGCTTACAACCGGGAAGCCAACGGGACCTCCCTGCTGCGCATTTCTCCGCTGTACATTGGCCAAGACGGCTGGCCTTCGGTGCGCAACACCGGAAAACTCTTTCAAAGAATGCAATAACCGCCCCCTGATGGGGCCTCTTTATCATCATCCTTAAACTAATATCATCTATGCGTCATTCTCTCAAGAATCTGTTGGTTCCCGTGCTTCTGTGTCTGTGCATGAATAGTTACGGTTCCGAAGTGCTGAACTTCAACAAAGACTGGAAATTTTCCAAGGGCAATCCCGAAAAGGCCGCCGAAGTGGCCTTTGATGATGCCGCCTGGACACCCGTCCGGCTCCCCCACGACTGGGCCATCAGTGGTCCCTTCAACCCTGCTTCCTCGGGTTCCACCGGCAAACTGCCATGGAAAGGGGATGGCTGGTACCGCAAACATTTTGTGATCGAAGAAAGCCGTGCGGACCAAAAAGTATTCCTGCTTTTTGACGGTGCCATGGCTTTTCCGCAGGTGTATGTGAACGGGAAGCTGGCAGGAAGCTGGGATTATGGCTACAACTCCTTCTTTGTGGATGTCACCTCGTTTGTGGAGGCCGGCAAGGACAATGTGGTGGCTGTGTATCTGAACACCGCCAGCCACAACAGCCGCTGGTATCCCGGAGCCGGGTTGTACCGCAAGGTGTCGCTGATCTACACCAACAAAACCCGGGTGGACATCTGGGGAACCCAGGTGCTGACTCCCGTGGTGTCGCGCCAGCAGTCGCAGGTGGTGCTGCGCACCCGCATCCTGTGCGACGAAGCCCAGGACCAGAAAATTGAGGTGACCTCCAGGATTCTCTCCCCTGACGGCAAGGAGGTGGCTTCGGTGCGCACTCCGTTCAAGATCCGGGCCCGCAACGGCCATGTGCTGGAGCAGAAACTGAGCGTATCGGATGTGCAGCTGTGGGATTTGGATGCCCCGAACCTCTACACGGTGCAGACTATCATTTCGCGTGAGGGCAAGGAGCTGGATGTTACCCAAACTACTTTTGGGTTCCGTACGGTGGTGTTTACCGCCAACGACGGGATGCTGCTCAACGGCCGCAGAGTGGATATGAAGGGGGTGTGCCTGCATCATGACCAGGGAGCGCTGGGGGCTGCTTTCCTGCCGGTAGCCATGGAACGTCAACTGCGGATTATGAAGGAAATGGGCGTGAATGCCATACGGAACAGCCACAATGTGGCCGCTCCCGAATTGCCTGAGCTCTGCGACCGCATGGGCCTGCTGATGATTAATGAAGCCTTTGACAAGTGGGATGGTTTTGCCGGCATCACCCGGACCATGGACCCTATGGAGTTTCTGGAACGGAACTTCACCAATTTCATCCTCAGGGACCGCAACCACCCCTGCGTGGTGGCCTGGAGCGTGAACAACGAGGATGGTGCCATCATCCAGAACAGCAACAATGGCTTTAAGAAGCTGGAGCTGGTGGCCCGTACGGTGCGTTCTCTGGACCCCACCCGTCCCATCACCATGGCCTGCCATATTGCCGGGGCCGAAGCCGCTTCGCTGCGCAGTTTCGACTATCTGGACATCCACTCCTGGAATTACGAGCGCCGTTATGAGCACTCCCGGGCACTGGACCCCACCAAGCCGGTACTTATCACCGAGTCGGCCTCGACCGTGAGCACCCGGGGCTACTACAACCCAGTACTGCCGGCAAAGAAGACCGATTTCGACCGCAACAACAAAGTGAGTTCCTATGACTTCAATACCCCTGCCTGGGCAGAGATTCCGGAACAGGACTTTGTCTGGGGACAGGATGACCGGTATGTGTGCGGGGAATTTGTTTGGACTGGGTTTGACTACATCGGGGAACCCACTCCCTATAATACCCGGAGCTCCTACTTTGGGATTGTGGACCTTGCCGGAATTCCCAAGGATCGCTACTATCTGTACCGGAGCTACTGGGCACCCGAAAAGACCACCATCCATATCCTGCCCCACTGGAACTGGGAGGGCTCAGAGCATAAGATCATCCCGGTGTTTGTGTACACCAACGGGGATGCTGCCGAGTTGTTCCTCAACGGTAAATCCCTGGGCATGAAGAAAAAGGATCCCCGCGCTACCGACATTACCGAACGTTTCCGGCTGATGTGGAAGGACGTAGCTTATGCACCGGGCGAACTGAAGGTGGTGGCCTACAAGAACGGACAGCCTATTGGCGAAAAAGTGATGCGTACCGCCGGGAAGCCCGCCGTTATCCGGCTTTCGCCCGAAACGGTCACCCTCAAATCCAACGGCGATGACCTGGCCTATGTGCTGGTGGAGGCTCTGGACAGCAAGGGTAATCTGTGCCCGCTGGCTGACAACGAGATCCGCTTTACCGTTCAGGGGGCAGCGATGCTGGAGGCCACCGACAACGGCGACCAGGAGTCCATGGAGCCCTTCCAGTCACCCAACCGGAAACTGTTCTACGGCAAGGCCATGCTGATTCTCCGCTCTGTCGAAGGTCAGACCGGCCCCGTCACGGTGACTGCTGAATCCAAGGGCCTGAAAAAGGCCGTGGCGAAGCTCACGGCTCTTTAAGAAACTTCGTCTATATTTGCCCCGCTATGATGACCAGAACATTCGACATTCTTGAATTATACAAACAAGAGCACATTCTTACCGATGCGCTGGCCGGAGTAAGGGGCGGAACCTGGGTGAAATACAGCGGGGCAGATTATGTCCGTCTGGCCAACCAGTGCAGCTACGCTTTTCTGTCCCTGGGCCTGCAGCCCGGGGACAGGGTGGCTACCGTTTCGAACAACCGTCCGGAGTGGAATTTCACCGACATGGGCCTGGCCCAGGCAGGGCTCATCCATGTCCCGCTGTATCCCACCATCAGCCTTTCGGAGTACGAGTACATCCTCAATCATGTGCAGCCGGTGCTGCTGATTGTCTCTGACCGGGCGCTGTATGAAAAGCTCAAGCCTCTTGCGGACCGGATGCCCTTTATCCGGGGCATCTATACCTTCAATGAGGTGGAAGGCGCGATGGGCTGGAATGCCCTTGTGGAGCGGGGTGCGGAGCTTGCCGCGGGCTTTGCCGCCCATCTGGAGAAACTCAAAGACTCCATAAAGCCCGATGACATCGTTTCGATTATCTACACATCGGGTACCACCGGGGTGCCCAAGGGGGTGATGCTCTCGCACGGGAACTTCATGTCCAATGTGCTGGCCTCTGTGCATGTTCACAACATGGGCTACGGATGCCGGGCGCTGAGTTTCCTGCCCATCAGCCATGTGTACGAGCGGATGCTGAACTATCACTATCAGTACAAGGGCGTTGCCATCTATTACGCCGAGAGTCTGGGAACCCTCATTGAGAACATCCGTGAGGTGAGGCCCCATCTGTTTGTGACCGTTCCCCGTGTCTTGGAGCGACTCTACGATGCCATCCTGAAGAAAGCCAAAGAGCTTGGACCGGTGTCCCGCTTTGTGTTTCAGTCCGCCCTCCGTTTCGCTCTGTCCTATGAACCTTATGAACGCCCCGGCATCTTTACCCGGATGGGCCTGTGGATTACCCGCACCCTGGTGTTCCACAAGTGGATCGCGGCCTTGGGCGGGGAGGTGCAGATTATTGTTTCCGGGGGAGCCGCCGTGCAAACCCGGCTGATTCGGGTGTTCAGCGCTGCCGGAATCACCATGGTGGAGGGTTACGGTTTGACCGAGACCTCTCCTGTGGTTGCGGTGGGGAACCCGGTGAAAAAACTGATGAAAGTGGGGACGGTCGGACCGCCGCTCGATGGGGTGGAAGTGCAGATTGCTCCGGACGGGGAGATTCTGGTCCGGGGCCCCAATGTGATGAAGGGCTACTACAAGGACCCGGAACTCACCCGGCAGGTCATTGACGAACAGGGTTTTTTCCATACCGGAGACATCGGCCGGATGGAGGATGGCCTCTATCTCAAAATCACCGACCGGAAGAAGGAAATCTTCAAGCTCTCCAACGGAAAGTACGTAGCCCCCCAGGCGCTGGAAAACATCCTGAAGGAGTCTCCTTTTGTGGATCAGGCCATGGTCATCGGCGAGGGCGAGAAGTTTGCCAGCGCCCTGATCTCCCCGAATTTTGCTTACCTCAAGGATTTTTGCAAGGAACACCACATTCAGTGCGGGGAGGCTGCCGATATGGTGCGCCACCCCGGAATCCTCGCTGCTGTGCAGAAAGAGATCGCTGGCATCAACAAGATGCTGGGCCGTACCGAGCAAATCAAGCGGTTCCGGATGGTCCCCCATGAATGGTGCCCGGCTACCGGAGAATTGTCGCCTACCCTGAAGTTGCGGCGCAAATTCCTGATGGAAAAATATCAGCAAGTGGTTGAGGAAATTTACGCCCCCTCCCGGCGCAATGGAAATGATATTGATGACTGAACATGGTTACCCGTACGTTTGATATTCTGGAGCAGTACCGCAGCCTGTACAAGCTCGACAAGGCCCTTTCGGCGCGGCATGCCGGAAACTGGTATTCTCTGAGCGGAGAGCAGTATGCCCGGCTTTCGGAGGCATTTGCCTGCGGGCTCATCGCCCAGGGCTTTCAACCCAGGGACAAGATCGCCATCATCTCCCCCGGACGTCCGGAATGGAATGTGGTGGATATGGGAATGGCCATGGTGGGGGTGTACAGCGTTCCGGTGCATGTTTCCCATTCTTCGGAGCTGTACCAGCACATATTTGTGCATGCAGCCCCCCGCATGGTGATTGTGTCGGACAAGATCACCTACAACCGCCTCAAACCTGTGCTGACATCCATTCCTGCCATTGAATCGGTCTATTCTTTCAACAATATCCCCGGGCTGAACAACTGGATGGAGATTGTTTCCCTGGGGGAACAATGCTCTGCGGAGACGCGTGCGCGCATGGAGGAATTTCGCGACCGGGTAGCTCCCGATGAAGTCGCTACCTTACTCTACACTTCAGGGACTACCGGCAGCCCCAAGGGGGTGATGCTCACCCACCGGAATCTGGTCTCCAACTTCACGGCCACAGCCGAAACCAGTGCCCTCGGCTACGGCAACAAAACCCTGAGCGTGCTGCCCGTGAGCCATGTGTACGAGCGCATGATGAACTACCTGTTCCAGTACAAGGGGCTCTCGGTGTACTATGCGGAGAATATGGGCTCCATCATGGAGAACATCAACGATGTCCGTCCCGAGGTACTCAATTCCGTTCCCCGCCTTATGGAGCGCATCACCATGAGCTTTATCAACAAGGCCCGGGAACAGAAGGCTTTGAAAAGGGCCACCCTGCTCTGGGCCATCCGGGTGGGCATGCGGCAGGACCCTCAAAAGAAGCTATGGCTCTTTCCCGCGTGGCGCAAACAACTGGTGCGCCGAATCCTGGCCCGCTCCCTGAACCGCATGCTGGGGGACCAGCTCACCACCATCGTGGCCGGGGGAACCGACCTGCATCCCAACATCACCCGCCTATTCCTGTCCGCCGGGATTGATGTGCTCTCGGGCTACGGGCTTACCGAGACCTCCCCGGTCATTGCTGTTTCCAACCAGCGGCTGCGGTACATCAAACCCGGAACCGTGGGCAAACCCCTGCCCGGGCTGGAGCTTCGCTTTTGTGAGGACGGAGAGATCCTGGTGAAAGGCCCCAATGTGATGGCCGGCTACTACAACGATCCCGGGCGTACTGCCCAGGTGATTGACGCCGAAGGCTTCTTCCACACCGGGGATGTGGGCTTCCTGGATGCCGAAGGGTATCTGGTAGTTACCGACCGCAAAAAAGACATCTTCCATCTGGAGGGAGGCCGTAAGATTGCCCCCCAGGTGATTGAAAACAGGGTACGGGAGTCCTTCTTCATTGACCAGCTAATGGTCCTGGGCAAGGACCGGCCCTATGTGACGGCCCTGATCTCTCCCAACTTCTCCTACCTGCACAACTGGTGTTACCTGCACAAGATTTCCTTTATGGACAATGCCGATATGATTGCCCTGCCCCAGGTGGTGGAGCGGTTCAGGACGGAAATTCTCAAGTTCAACAATTATATCGATCCTGCCGAACGCATCCGGCACTTCCGGATTGTGCCCGAGGAGTGGAGCTCCCAGACCGGAGAACTCTCTGCGACGCTTCGGCTGCGCCGGGCCTTTATCGCCAACAAATACAGCGCGCTTATTCAGAGTATGTATGAGCCCGGGGAGGAAGGCCGGGAGGCCGATAAATAACCCCTCCGCTATGGCTTTCCGAGCAGCCGGTAACCTGTGAGAGGCAGTTCACCTGGCCTCGGAGGCGCAGTACCCCCAAAAACGCAAATATCAGGGCTTCTTTGTAGTCCGTTAGTTCATTCTGGGGCACGATGGTGGTGCCCGGGTATCGGTTTTGAATCAGTTCCGCAAGGAAACGGTTGTGGGCACCGCCTCCGGTAATCAGCAACGGCCCGGTGTCCTGAGCCCCCAGACACCGAGAAACCTGATGGGCTATGTGGTGGCAAAAGGTGCAGAGTACATCCGGAACGGACAGTTCCAGTGCATCCATACAGGGGTGAATGTATTGTTCCACCCATTCCCGCCCCAGGGATTTAGGTCCGGGCAGCCGATAGAATTCCAGACTGTTGAGGGCCTCCAGCAGGCCCCGGTGCAGCCTTCCCGACCGGGCCATCAGCCCGTCCTTATCAAATTCCATCCCCATGCGGCGGGCATAGTGATTCAGCACCCAGTTGGCCGGGCAGAGGTCGTAGGCCAGCCTGGTGCCCAGATGGTTGTAGGAAATATTGGCAAAGCCTCCCAGATTGAGGCAGAAACGATACTGCCCGAACAACAATTCATCCCCCACTGGCACCAGGGGCGCGCCTTGACCGCCCAGGGCCACATCGAGCGAGCGAAAGTCGCACACCACCGGATAGCCACAAACTGCTGCAAGGGTGGCTCCGCTGCCTATCTGGAACGTGAGGCCCTGCTGTGGCTGGTGAAAGATGGTGTGTCCGTGTGAGGCAACGGCGTCGGGCGGGTTGCCTCCGGTCAGAGCGTCCATAAACCGGCGCACGAGGGTGCCCAGATGGTGTCCGTAGTCGTTGTGCAGTTTCAGAAAAGACAGGGCATCGAGCTGATGGGCTTCCGAGAGCCTGCGCTTCCATTCCTCATCGTAGGGGATGGTCTGTGCGGCTTCAATGTGGTATTGCCATGCTTCCTTGTGGAGGGAAAAACGGCAAAGTGCCAGGTCCACCCCGTCCAGGGAGGTGCCGGACATGAGGCCCAGCAGGGTGTAGGATGGGGTGTGGGATTTCACAGAAAGTCCTGCCGGATGGGGGAGAACATATCCACCAGCACTACCCGGGGGCAGAGTGTCTGGATGCAGTGGGGCACATTGCCGGGTACCGAAAACATATCCCCCTGTTTGAGCGGGGTCATCTCCCCGTCCACAAACAGGTTCAGTTGCCCTTCGGCTACATAGCAGAGTTGCTCGTGCGGATGGGTGTGGGGCGGGTCCGGCTGAGCCTGCGGCCCGCCGGTAAAAGTGGCTTCCACAGCCATCAGGTGGTCCAGATGGATGATGCGTCTGAATATGCCCGGAGCGATCTCCTTTCCCGGGTTCTTGTCTTTGAGGGATACAGCCATAACCAAATTTTTGGTAAAGATACAGCAAAACGGCGGGATGTTGGGCCGGGTAGTGTAACTTTGAAGCTTACTAATTCCGGTATGGGTACCTCCGTTTATGACTTGCTGGTGATCCTGGGGCCGACGGCTTCGGGCAAGACCACCCTGGCCGCACACTGGGCGGCCCGCAACGGGGGAGAGATACTGAGTGCTGACTCCCGCCAGGTGTACCGGGGCATGACCATCGGCACGGGCAAGGACCTCTCGGACTATGAGATTCCCGGGTTCGGCAGGGTGCCATGTCATCTCACAGATATCGCCGATGCCGGCTACCACTACAATGTGTTCGAGTACCAGCGGGATTTTCTGCGGGCCTTTGAGGAGGTCCGTTCCCGGGGAAAGGTCCCGGTATTGTGCGGTGGGTCAGGAATGTATATCGAGGCGGTGCTCTCGGGATACCGGCTGATTCAGGTGCCCCCCGACCTGGCGTTGCGGGAGCGGATGGCATCCATGACCGATGAAGCCCTCACCGGGTTGCTCTGCTCGCTCAAACCCCTGCACAACCACTCGGACACCGAGAACCGCAAGCGGCTGATGCGGGCGGTGGAGATTGCCCTGTACCAGCGGGACCATCCTTCAGAGGATGCGGACGATCCCCGGTTGCAGCCCCTGATCATCGGGATGCTTCCCGACCGGGAAACCCGCCGGGCACGCATCACCGCACGTCTGCGGCAGCGGCTTGGCGAAGGGCTGATTGAAGAGGTTCAGGAGCTGATGCGCGGGGGGCTGAGTGCCTCTGACCTGGAATACTATGGTCTGGAATACAAGTTTGTCACCCGTTACCTCACCGGGGAACTCTCCCGGGCAGAGATGGAAACCCAGCTCAACACTGCCATCCACCAGTTTGCCAAGCGGCAGATGACCTGGTTTCGCAAGATGGAACGGGATGGCTTCTGCATCCACTGGCTGGACGGGGATTGGGCACTATCCGAAATGCTTCTGGCAATTGATGCACTCTATTACCGTTAAGCAAGCGAGCTCCCGGGGTGAGGTCCCGGGAGTTTTGCCTGCGTTGTTTCAGAGCCTTTTCTAGGGTGCTTTGTCTTTCCAGACTACTACCCCTGCGGTCTCGAGCCGCGGCTGTCCGATGAGGATTGCAGCATCGGCAGGGATGGGGATCTCCTGAGGCTGGTCAGAGTAATTGAGCCCGATGCCGAAGCCATCCCGGTATTCCATGGTGACCCCGGGGGCCAGGTTGAGCACAGGAATGCCTAATCGAGCGTAGAGTTTTTGCAGCACGGCCCGCTCCAGGTCTCCGGCATCGCTGTCCGGGCCCACATAGGTGACGGTTCCCTTGCCCAGAGCTCTGAAGGTAACGGCGGCCTTGCCGGCGTAGAAGTCGCCTTCATACCGGGCCCATACTTCGGTACCCTCGGCCGGCTCCAGCACATCGCCCCAGATATGCCACAAGAACTGTGCTCCGTCCATCACCACCGGGTCGGAGGTGCCGGGGTGCATCAGGTCGTAGAAAGCGACTTTGCCGCCCATAAGGTTTTGGACGGGGGCTGCATATTCGGCTTCGAACAACTGCCCGTTGCGGGTTTTGTGCCCGCTGCGGGTGGTCAGGACCAGATTGCCTCCGTTCTGCACATACTGGGTTAGCTTGCCGATGAGGGTGTCGTCCACCTGCTGGTAGGCCGGGACGATCATCACCTTCCAGGCCGAGAAGTCTTTGTCCTCGGTGATGATGTCCACAGGGGCTGCAAAGGACTTCAGGGCTGAGTAATATTTCAGGATGTGTCCTTCGGTGTCCCATTCCTTGGTTTGTTTGCCCAGGGTGATGCTCCAGGCATTCTCGTGGTTGTACAGGATGGCGGTGCGGCGGGCTTCATAGGCGGCATTGGCCGGGGCCCCGGGGGAGTATTGGTCTCTCAGGGTTTGGATTTCCTTGATGAATTGGGCGTACTCCAGCCCGCCGGAGGAGGTGGTGACTCCGTCGGGGCCGATGATGCCGTAGTGGTACAGCTCGGTGCCGTAGAGGGGCTGTCTGAAGCGGTAGGTGCAGGTGAACTTGCTGCCTCCGGCAAAGACATGCCACAGGTAGAGCCGGATGGCTCCGGGGAGGGGCTGGGCGTTGAGCTGCCCCCAGTTGACTTGTCCGGGCTGGAGCTCCATCACGCCATACACCTGGTCAATGGGCCTGAAGAAGTCGTTGGCCATGGCGATGCGTTCCATGGGGCCTACCCGGTATCCCTTGCGTCCCAGGCCATATTTCTCGCCATAGACCATGTAGCGGGTGTAGGTGCAGAAGTCCAGCTCCCGGCTCATGCCAATGTGGCCGTCATCATAGGCGGGAATGTAATTGGTGGTGATGAACTGGTCCGGACTGGTGTGCTTGCGCAGGGTGCGGGCCTGCTCGTCCAGGAACGAAGCGGTCTGCCAGGCGCAGAAACGGCGGTAGTCCAGCCGCTGGTGGTTGTTCATGAACAGCTGGGTGCCGCGGGGGATGTTGATTTGCTCAAAATTCTGATAGATCTGGCCCCAGAAGGCGGTGCCCCAGGCTTTGTTGAGGGCTTCGATGGTTTGGTAGCGTTCGCGGAGCCAGGTTCTGAAGCGCTGCTGTGCGTCGGGGTTGAAGTCTTCGTGGACTTTGGGTTCATTGTCCAGCTGCCACCCGATGACCCGCTCATCCTGGCCGTAGCGCGCCCCGAGTGCAGCAATCATGCGCATGGAGTAGTCGCGGTAGAAGGTGCTGTGGTAGGAGGGGTGTTGCCGGGCTCCGTGGTCCCACCGGGAACCGTCTTCGTTGAGGATCAGGATGTCCGGGTACTTGCGGCTGAGCCACACCGGCGGGGTGGCGGTGGAGGTGCACAGAATCACCTTCAGGCCGTGTTTGGCCGAGAGCATGACGGCGGTGTCGAGCCAGGCAAAGTCGTACACGCCTTCCTTAGGTTCCAGTTGTGCCCAGGCAAACTCGGCCATATGGACGAACTCGAATCCCAGGCTGGCCATTTTCTGCAGGTCGCGGTCCCACTGGGAGGGGTCCCAGTGCTCGGGATAGTAGTAGGCTCCGACCATGGTGAGGGTGGAGTCGTTGAAGAACCGGCCGGGGTTGTCCTGCCGCTCTGTGGCAACCTGAGTTCCGGGCTGTTCCTGGGTCTGGCAGGCAAAGAGCAACGTCAGGGCTGCCATCAGGGTGAGGAAGTAGTTGTGTTTCATAGCGATGTGTTTAAACAAGATTTTGATAATGGATGTAGAGTTCTTTCTGGGCGTCCACAGGGGGTGCCTGGTTTCGTTTGTAGGGGTTGTCCTGCTGCTTGTTGAAGATGCGTGCCTTGACGTTGTCGCGCAGCTGGACTTCGATGATGTGCCTGAGGTCCTGCTGCAGTACGGGGTCGTACACGGGTGTGGCAACTTCGATGCGGGCGTTGAGGTTCCGGGTCATCCAGTCGGCCGAGGAGATGAAGTATCTGGGGTTACCTCCGTTGCAGAAGATGAAGATGCGGGCGTGTTCCAGATACCGTCCTACGATGCTCACGGCGTGGATGTTCTCGCTCAGGCCCGGGATGCCGGGACAGAGGGAGCAGGCGCCCCGGATGACGGCGTGGATCTGGACTCCGGCCTGGCTGGCTTCGTAGAGTTTTTCTACCATATCGGGGTCCACAAGGCTGTTGATCTTGATCATCATCCAGGCTTCTTTGCCGGCGCGGGCGTGGGCGATTTCGCGGTTGATGGCTGCGTAGAATTTGCGGCGCATGAACTGGGGCGATACCAGCAGATGGGTGAAGACGGGGTATTTGAAGGGGTTTTCCAGATAGTCGAACAGCTTGGAAACTTCCCGCCCGATGCGCTGGTCGGCGGTGAGCAGGGCCAGATCGGTGTAGGCGGCGGCGTTGCCGTCGTGGAAGTTGCCGGTGCTGACTACGGAGTAGTGCCGCAGGGCTTTGCCTGAGCGGCGGGTGATGAGGGTGAGCTTGCAGTGGACTTTCAGCCCCGGGATGCCAAAGAGTACCCTGGCTCCGGCTTCTTCGAGCTGCCGGGCCCAGTAGATGTTGGAGTTCTCGTCAAAACGGGCCTGAAGCTCTATGACGGCGGTGACTTGTTTGCCGTTCTGCAGGGCGTTGATGAGGGCGCTGATGACGCGGGAGTTGCGGGCAATGCGGTACAGGCTGATCTTGATGTGCTCCACATTGGGGTCTATGGCGGCTTCGCGCAGCAGGTTGATGTAGTCCGAGAACTTGTGGTAGGGGTAGTGCAGCAGGACGTCTTTCTGGTCCAGCAGGCGCAGGATGCTTTGCCCGTGTT
>DFUR01000066.1 GCA_002380425.1 Bacteroidales bacterium UBA4181 | reverse complement strand
AAATAACCAAAAAGGCAGACAAAACTGTCACCGTCAGAACATTCCTGGACTCCATAAGAAACGAAACTAATTTCAATATCGTTGAGATTGAGGAATTCCTTTCTCGGGCATATCCCGAAATTTTCGAAATAGACTGTTCCGGAGAAGAGTGCGTTGCTGTTCACCGTGGCAAACGACCTCTGCAATATGTGATTGACGGCTGGCCCGTTGACTCTGAATCGGTAAAACATCGTATAAGAAGCCAGGATGTAAACTGCTTCAGCAAAATCGAGATTATTGAAGATTACGGAGCTGCCGTGCAATACGGGGGCTCGGACGATGCCGTTGTGGTTGCCCTGACCCGCAACCCGGGTGCCATGTGTTATGAGCAGCACGACGGAGTGAGGTATTACCAGATGCAGGGGTACACCATCAGCAAGGAGTTCTTTGCCCCGGATTACGAACAGCAGCAACCCACTGCAGCCCCGGACGTGCGCCCCACCCTGTTCTGGGCCCCCCACATCCAGACGGATGCTGCAGGAAAGGCTACCCTGAGATTCTTCAACTCCGACCAGGCCACAAAACTCGACATCCGCGTCCAGGGTATGGCCACCTCAGGAACCCCGGCAGCAGGAGCCGCCTGGAGCACTCTGGGCAGAGAAACCAAATAGCAACGCAAACGACATGCAGCGAACCATATACTCCTACAATGTGAATGGCATCCGTTCGGCCCTGAACAAAGGCCTGGGCGACTGGATTGCCTCGGAACAGCCGGACATTCTGTGTCTGCAGGAAATCAAAGCATCCCCGGAGCAGATTGACACCACCCTGTTTGATCGCCTCGGGTACTACCACTACTGGTACCCGGCTCAGAAAAAGGGATACAGCGGGGTGGCCCTGCTTTCGCGGGAACGTCCCGACCATGTGGCATACGGAATGGGTATGGCACAGTATGACGAAGAGGGCCGGGCCCTGAGGGCTGACTTTGGGGACATCTCGGTGGTTTCTCTGTACATTCCCTCAGGGACATCGGGGGCGCTGCGTCAGGCGTTCAAGATGGTGTATCTGGAACATTTCCTGGAATGGACGGAAGCACTGCGGCAGAAAAGGCCAAACCTGATTCTTTCGGGGGATTACAATATCGCGCACAGGGAGATAGACATCAACCACCCGGAAAGGCACCACAAGATGTCGGGTTTTCTGCCCGAAGAGCGAGCGTGGGTGGACAAGTTTCTGGCGCACGGTTACCTGGACACTTACCGGATGTTCCATCAGGAAGCCGGCTGCTACAGTTGGTGGAGCTACCTGGCGCAGTCAAGGGCAAAAAATCTGGGATGGCGGATTGACTACCACATGGCCACGGAACCGCTGAAATCACGCATCAGCAAGGCAGAAATCCTCGCAGACGTAGTGCATTCCGATCACTGTCCGGTTACGGTGTCTGTGGATTTCTAAGAGTGACGTCCTTCAGCATGCCCCCGCGCATCACGGTGCGGTGCCCCAGATCAGCGGTTTCCTACAAACAAATAGTAGTATTTCTCAAACGCCTCGGCACCCATTGCCTCCAGTTCCTTCTGTCCGTATTCCCCGCACAGCATGGCCAGATCCCGGAACAGTAGAATTCTTTCGCGCTTCTCGGTGCCCAGGGACAACTCAAAACGCTTGGGGAAGCTAAAGAAATAGGCTGACTCCTCAAGAGCCACTGTCAGCATCTCCCGCGCCATCTCAACCGCCCGAACCGAGTCACCCATGGCAAAATACTGCTCGACCACAGGCAAACCATAGACATCCATGGGAACCTCCGAAGCAGGAATCTGCTCCATACAGAAGTCCATGAGTTTGTGCGCCGAATCCGCCCGGTTGTTGCGAAGCAGCTCTGCCGATACCCGTGCAAAAATGGTTCGGTAGTGCTTTAGTTGCCGCAGCATATTCTCGTCCTTGTACACTTTGGGATCAGCCACATTCCCATAGCTGAACTGGTTCATCAGGTTATCATAGGCCCGGTTCATCTCGACGTTTCCGGGAACCTCCATGCCGGTGGTATCCTGCTCGGGCACCAGACGATAGGCAAAACCTTCGAGCCGCATGAACGCATCCATCCCCAGATAATTATCCGGGGTGACCGTCACCGCATAATAAATAGGCCGGTCCCAATTGTTGGAAGCTATCATATCCAGCACCATCAGATGGCTTTTGTACAGCACCTCAGTGCCTCCCCCCTGAGAGGGACGCAACTGGAAACGCATTTCCGAAAGCACCTTGTCTGCGCGGTCGGGAGCCACAGTCCCGTTCGTGAGCACCTTTTGACGGTCCACGGGAATAATGAGATTCTTTGCCGGGAACAGATCAACAGGATCCTTAAACCGCGGGCTCCGCTTGGTCTTGGGGTCGTCGCTGGCGGTGAAGGCAATGGCATCGGACAGAGCCACATACTTGCCACCGACCAGGTCATCCACGTACGCCACATTCCTGCGGTCCGAAAGATACTTGTCCGGAGTGTGGATGTACTTAACCGGCTCCGACTCGTAGGCCTTCCTGCGGGTTTGGTCAATATACCAGTCGGCGGCAAAATAACTCAGGTTCACCACCCGGACATCGGTCCGGACCCCTTCCACCTCCTGGGCGTACCACAGAGGAAAGGTATCGTTGTCCCCATTGGTGAATATCACCGCATTGGGGGCACAGGATTTAAGGAAATTGGCGCCAAAATCGCGGGCCACATAACGGCCGGAACGGTCGTGGTCATCCCAGTTTTCCCGGGCCATAAGCCCCGGAACCAGGAGCAATCCGGCCAGAGTCACCACCGAAGTCGCGCCCAGATTTCTGAAACGCTCGGGCAGGGACTGAATCAGCGCCATCATGCCCAGGCCTATCCAGATAGCAAAGGCATAGAAGGATCCGGCATAGGCATAATCGCGCTCTCTGGGTTGGTTGGGGGATTGATTCAGATACACCACAATGGCAATCCCGGTCATCACAAACAAAGCCATCACCACCCAGAAATCCTTTCTGTGGCGGTTGAAGTGAAAAATCATACCGGCAAGCCCCAGCAGGAGTGGCAGCAGGAAATATCGGTTATGAGCCTTGTTCTTCAATGAGTCTGGGATGTTCTGAGGCCCCAGGCGCGCTTCGTCCAGAGCGCGGATGCCCGAAATCCAGTTCCCTTTGAAAGGATCACGCACACTGTAAATATCCTGAAGGTCGTTCTGGCGACCAGCGAAATTCCACATAAAGTACCGGAAATACATATGTCCCAGCTGATAGTCAAAGAAGAAGCGGAGGTTTTGCCCAAACGTGGGACGAGGGATGACTTCGTTCAACCCGGTTCGTGGATTGGAAGTACGGACATTGGTCCCTTCCCCTCCGGACCAGTCCTTATACACGGATATGTGGTCGGCCTCGCTGCTGTACATCCGGGGGAAGATACCCTCAAACTTGGAATCGTACACATACTCCGCCTTATTGCCCACCACCTCATATTTCCCGGCACCCTTGATGTAAATGGGAGCTCCTTCCTTGATGCTGACAATAGGAGCGGTGTAATACTGGCCTTTGATCAGGGGGCGGTCACCATATTGCTCGCGGTTGAGATAGTACTGAAGATTGAAGATGTTTTGAGGATCGTTCTGATCCATAGGGGTATCGGCTGCCGATCGGATGACAATGGCCCCGTACGAACAGTAGCCCAGAATGATCACAGACACACAAACCAGCACGGTGTGCGCCATCTGGCGGCCCCGCAGATAGGTGATTCGGATTCCGAAGACAAGGGCGGCCACAAGCAACAGGGCATAAACAATCAGACCGCTGTTGAACGGGAGCCCCATCTGGTTGACAAAAAACAGTTCAAAACCCACGGCAATTTTCAGCACTCCGGGGACAATGATGTACAGAATCCCCCCCAGCACAACAGCCGAGACCAGGATGGCCCTGATGACCCCCTTAGGCGTTACCGGGGCATATTTCCTGAAATAATACACCAGCCCGATGGCGGGAATGGCCAAAAGGTTCAGAAGGTGAACGCCGATGGAAAGTCCCATGAGGTAAGCGATGAGCACCAGCCAGCGATTGGCGTGGGGCGCATCCGCCTGATCCTCCCACTTCAGCACCGCCCAGAACACCACAGCCGTGAAAAGCGACGAGAACGCATACACCTCCCCCTCGACAGCCGAGAACCAGAAGGTATCCGAGAAAGTATAGGCCAGAGCCCCGACAACACCAGAACCAATGACGGTCAGCATCGTTGCGCGGGAATAGCCCTCGGGAGACCCTGCCATCTTACGGGCCAGATGGGTGATGGTCCAATACAGAAAAAGGATGGTAAAGCCACTGCACAAAGCAGAAAAGGCGTTGATCATCAGGGGAACCAGCTCCAGATTACCCCCGGCAAACAAGGTAAACAGCCTTCCGATCATCATGAACAGGGGGGCTCCTGGAGGATGTCCCACTTCGAGTTTAAAGGCCGAGAGAATGAATTCCCCGCAATCCCAGAAACTCGCAGTAGGTTCCATGGTACAGAGGTACACCAGAGAAGCAATGGCAAAAACCACCCACCCTGTGATCAAATCAATTTTCCTAAAGTTCATATCTCAGTCGTTTAATGTCTCGGATTTCGTTTACAAAGAGCAAAGAAAACGATTTTGCAGATAATAAGCCAAGGGAAGTCAAAATTTGTGTTTCCACAGAGAATCTTGTACCTTTGTAAGAATTAGTCCAATCTCAGAAGCACAAAATCTATATATCATGGCCATTTATTCTCAAATCCGAAATGCATCCCATCCCGCGGATGCAAAACACTACGACACCCAAAGACTGCGCGATGAACATCTGGTCTCTCCGCTCTTCACCCCGGATGACATCCGTATGGTGTATTCCATGTACGACCGCTATGTGGTCGGAGGCATTCACCCGGTTAAGGACACCCTTGAACTGGAGCCTGTGGATGCGCTCAAATCGGCTTTCTTTCTGCACCGCAGGGAGATAGGAATCATCAATGTAGGCGGCCCTGCCCGGATTTTAGTGGATGGCAAGGAATACCTGCTGAACTACAAAGAAGCCCTTTTCATCGGACAGGGAGACAAGAAAGTCACTTTTGCCAGCACGGATGCAGCCAAACCTGCCAAGTTGTACTTCAATTCCGCCCCTGCGCACAAGGCTTATCCCGACAAAAAAGTCACCCTGGCCGATGCAACCGTACGGCAGATGGGGTCGCAGGCAACCTCCAACGAGCGAAAAATCAACCAGCTCATCATCAACCAAAAGGTGGACACCTGCCAGCTTCAGATGGGGATGACCGAGTTGCAGACCGGGAGCGTATGGAACACCATGCCGCCCCACACCCACTCCCGCAGGATGGAGGCCTACTTTTACTTTGAAGTGCCCGAAGGTCAGGCCGTATGCCACTTCATGGGAGAGCCTCAGGAAACCAGGCACATCTGGATGCAGAACGATGAAGCCGTCATCTCCCCTTCGTGGTCTATCCACTCGGCTGCCGGAACCAGCAACTATACCTTTATCTGGGGTATGGCCGGAGAGAATCTGGAATACGATGACATGGACATCTGCCAGCCCAATCAGTTAAGATAATATCTTTGCACTTTCAATAACCCTTACTATGTCAACATCATTATTCGATCTTACAGGAAAAAGAGCACTGGTGACCGGGGCCACCCACGGCATCGGAATGGCCATTGCCAAAGGCCTCGCCGAAGCCGGAGCCAAAATCATCATCAACGACCTCATGCAGGATAAGCTGGACAGCGCCGTTCAGGAATACAAGTCATTCGGCGTGGACGTCGCGGCTTATCTGTTTGATGTCACCGATGAGCATGCCGTGAAAGCTCATGTGGACAAGATTGAGCGCGAAGTGGGCCCCATTGACATCCTGGTCAACAACGCCGGCATCATCCGCAGAACCCCCGCCGTGGAAACCGAAATCAAGGACTTTGAACTGGTGGTGAAAATTGACCTCATCGGGCCCTTTATTATGTCCAAATACGTGGGCATCAACATGATCAAACGCAAAAGCGGGAAGATCATCAATATGTGCTCCATGATGAGTGAGCTGGGACGGGAGACCGTCAATGCCTATGCTGCCTCCAAGGGTGGCCTGAAGATGCTCACCAAGAACCTGGCTTCCGAATGGGCTCAGTACAACATCCAGGTGAACGGCATCGGGCCGGGCTACATTGCCACCGCCCAGACCGCCCCGCTGCGCGAGCCGGGGCACCCGTTCAACAACTTTATCCTGGGCCGCACCCCCGCCCAACGCTGGGGCGACCCCGAGGACTTGGTGGGAGCCGCGATTTTCCTGTCCTCAAAAGCTTCTGACTTTGTTAACGGGCATATCCTGTACGTGGACGGAGGCATTCTGGCATACCTGGGAAAAACTCCGCAATAAAGCCTATGTGAACCTTGTGCACCCGGCTCCCACAGAGCCGGGTTTTTTACTTTTATCAGCTGAAACGCCCGGAGATGGACACCATAAATCGTTCTTCCATATACGCCACAATCTGGTAAAAGAAATCGTAAAAAGCATGGCGGAGTTCCTCGTAGTGGCTCACGATGGTCTCCATCGCGAAGTCTGTCTCATGGGGAAGTGAGGTGGTTGCCGACATGCCGTCGAAGACATCCCGGATGCCCTCGAGGGTGGCATACCGTTCCAGCCACCGCTGCTTCATGAACCCGGGCAGATACGACTTCATCTTCTCGGGACACAGCTCATAATGGTTCAAAAGGATGTTGTGGGCATTGTTCACAAACTCCTTGAGTGAGACGGTGTGAAAGTTGTAGAAGTCCTTGGCCAGATAGTGGTCAAAAAGAATGTCCACGATGACGCCGGCATATTTGAAATACCCGGGAATAAAATAGTTCTTCACATCACGCACCAACTGGTGGTTGTCCGTGAACGAATCAATGTTGCGGTGCATCAGAATACCCTGACGAATATCATCAGGATACATCAGGTAGTCGCTGCCCTTGACAAAATCGCCCAGGAAGTTTCCCACAATGACGTGCTCATCATCCCCCGAGAGGTATATATGTGCAAGGAAGTTCATGGTACTGAGTTATTCAATGGGTCCCTACGCTGTCTGCCGGGTCGAACCGGATATACTTTGCAGTACGGACAGCAGCACATACAGGAGTATAATCCACGCCAGGGCTGTCCAGGCAAAAACCAGCAACAGTACCAACGAAACGAGCAGAAAAATATATCTCAATTTATTGGCGACAAAGGCATAGGAGGAAAATTTGAGGGTAAACATCGGGAGATTGCTTACCATCAGGAAACAAAAAAAGGCGATCAACGCCCACAGTACCCACGGAGCGGAAAGCCAGGCCGCGAAAAACCATCCGGAAGTTGCAGCAAACGGAAGAGCACACACAAAAAGAGCGAAAGCCGGGGTAGGCAATCCCTGAAAAGAGCCCCCGCCTCCGGGGTGAAGGTTGAACCGGGCCAACCGCAATGCCGCGAAAACGGCGGGAAGGAGTGCCGGGAGGCAGAGCCACCAACCAGGAGAAAAAACCTCAAATGAAACAACACCCTGGGCAGACAAGGCATCGCGCAACATAAGGTACAGGATGGTCGCGGGCGCCAGGCCAAAACTCACCACATCAGCCAGAGAATCAAGCTCCTTACCCATATCGGAGTAGGCATGAAGCAGCCGGGCAGCAAACCCATCGGCAAAGTCCAGCACAGAAGCCAACATCACCCAAAACGCAGCAGCCGTAAGATCACCCCCCCAGGCAGAAACGAGGGCAAGGGCTCCGGATAACAGGTTCAGGGAAGTGATGGCGTTCGGTATATGCCGGACGATAGACATGGGTGCATTTTTGTCAAACGTACACAAAGTTTTTCACTTCTAAAACAAAAAAACCAGCAAAATCAGGAATCGAAATCTAACTTTGCAGATGACGAATCCCCTTGATAAAACCAGACGCATGACCTCATCCCAACCGGAAACCATCAACCCCCTGCTCGTTTCATGGAACACTCCGGACGGAGTGCCTCCGTTCCATCTCATTCATAACGAACATTTTATTCCGGCATTCCGGGAGGGTATCCTGAGGCACCAGGAGGAAATCAGGCAGATTGCGGACCGTACTGAAAAGGCTTCGTTCCACAATACTGTTGAAGCTCTGGAGTTCAGCGGAGCCCTGCTCGACAAAGTGAGCCGGATATTCCACAACCTGCACTCATCCCATACCTCCGAGGCGCTGGAAGAGATTGCCGGAGAGATAACCCCGATACTGTCAGAACACTACGACAATCTGATGCTCGACACGGCCCTGTTCGGACGCATCCGCGAGGTTCACCGGCAACAGCACTCCCTGAACCTGAATACATCGCAATCACGGCTGCTGGAAGAAACCTACCGCTCCTATGTCCGGAACGGAGCCGAGCTGGACGAAACCGGGAAGCAACAGTTGAGAGAGATCAACAGCCAACTGGCCATGCTTACCCTTCGCTTTGAGCAGAACCTACTGGCGGAGAACAACAATTTTCAGCTCCTGATTAGTGAAGCCGCCCAACTCTCGGGGCTTCCCGAAAGCATCCGCTCTCAGGCATCCGAGGCCGCCACCCGTGCCGGACACCCCGGCCAATGGCTGTTTACACTGCATGCCCCGAGCCTGTTTCCGTTCCTGCGGTATGCCGATGACCGGAGTCTGCGCCAGATGATGCTGAACGCCTATCTTCGCAGAGGAGACAACGGAAACGAACGGGACAACAACGCGATTGTGACCGAAATGCTTCGGCTGCGCATCATCAAGGCCCGGTTGCTGGGATATGGCTGCTATGCAGGATATGTGCTCGAAGAGACAATGGCCGGGCGGCCCGAAACCGTGATGCAACTACTCAACAGCATCTGGCCGGCAGCCCTCCGAAGGGCACAGGAAGAGTCGCTGTTGCTGGAGCAACTACTGCAGCACAACATGCCCGGGGCTACCCTGGAACCCGCCGACTGGAGATACTATGCCGAGAAATTGCGCAAACAGGAATATGATTTCGACGAGGAAGAACTCCGTGCCTACTTCCCTCTGGAACAGGTGGTGGAACAGGGGTTGTTCGGGATGGCCCGGGCCATGTACGGACTGGAATTCAAACGGATGGATGACTACCCGGTATATCACCCCGAAGTGGTAGCATACCGGGTATTGCACCCTGAGGGAGGGCTGCAGGGGATACTCTATCTGGACTTCTTCCCCCGGCCTGAAAAACACAACGGGGCCTGGATGAGTGAGTTCCGGGCCCAGAGTTATGAGTCGGGCACCAGAGTACCTCCGGTCATCGTGCTGGTATGCAACCTGTCGAAACCATCGGGACAAAACCCCTCGCTACTAAATTCCGAAGAGGTAAGCACCCTGTTTCACGAATTCGGACATGCCCTGCACGGACTGCTCTCTGATGTCACATATCCCTCTCTGAGCGGGACCTCGGTTCCCCGGGATTTTGTGGAACTGCCCTCACAATTCCACGAAAACATCGCCTTTGAGCCCGAGGTGCTGAACCTCTACGCCAGCCACCATAGAACCGGGGCACCCATCCCGGCAGGGCTTACGGAGAAGCTCCGGCACAGTGCCACGTTCAACCAGGGATTTGAAACCGTGGAATACCTTGCCGCAGCCTTTCTGGATATGGAATATCATCTGTTGCAGGATGAGGCACCGGAGAACATTCCTGACTTCGAGTCCCGGCTTGCCGGCCGTCTGGGCCTGATACCCCAGATTCCCCCAAGATACCGCTCCACCCAGTTCATGCACATATTCAGCCACGGGTATGCCGCCGGATACTACAGCTATCTCTGGTCTGCCGTGCTGGATGCCGATGCCGTGGAGGCCTTCCGCGAGACGGGATGCATCCTGAACAAAGACAAGGCCGAAGCCTTCAGGAGCCACATTCTCTGCAAGGGATATACTGAAGATGCACGCATCATGTATCTGAATTTCAGAGGGAGAGAGCCATCCATGGAACCGCTGCTGCGACGCAAAGGAATGCTTCCGCAAACTCCTCCCCGCCGATTGGGCACATAATACCGAAAAACAAATTCGACTATCGGTGTAGCCAGACCGAGGCCGCCTTAGCGGCAGTGGTTTGGGTGATGTTTGGCCGCGAGTGTTTTCATTAATCGTAATGATATCTGCAGCTATAAATTAGAATTTCTTCATCCTTTACTTGATAAACTAATCTATGTTCTCTGTCAATTCTACGCGACCAAAATCCGGACAAATCATACTTCAGTGGCTCGGGTTTTCCTTTACCTTCAAAAGGAGTCCTTTGAATGTCTCGAATTAATTCGTTGATCTTTTTCAACATGTTCTTGTCCTCTGTGAGCCAAGAGGTGTAATCCTCCCAAGAGTTTTTAGAGAATGTAATAATCATTTCTCTTCAACTAGATTCATAAGAACTTTTTCCCCTCCTTTGATTTGATTAATTGACTCATAAAGTCTATCAGCATTGGCTTTAGACCTTAAAAGATGAACTGTCTCCATTATTGAATTGTATTCGTCCAATGAAATCATAACGGTACCGTTCCCAGTTCCCCTTTTGATGATCAATGTTTCGTTGTTCTCTTCAACACTATCAAGGAACTTTTTTAATCCTGTCCTAAATTCGGTATAGTTTGCTGCAATCATGTCTGAAGTTTTTAAGTTATTAAACAGGTACAAATATAAGTACCTTTTTAATAACTAGCAAATATTGCGCTATATTGTTCAACTCGCTTCTCACATGTGGCCTATCTCAGATATACCCGAATTCGTGACAGCAGGGCTTCCTTGCGGATGGGCTTGGTGAGATAATCCACACAACCACACCCCAGGGCTTTCACCCGATCGGCATCCGAAACATAGGCGCTCTGCGCTATCACCGGGATACCCGGACACAACGCCGTAATCTGACGGGTGGCTTCGTATCCGTCCATCACTGGCATTTTGATGTCCATCAAAACAGCATCCACCGGTTGAGTACGACAGATTTCAACCGCTTCAACACCGGTGACAGCCCGGGTGATCCGGATCGGTTCAGCATCCAGCAATTCCTGAAGCAACAAAAAGTTTGATTCCTCATCCTCGGCAACAAGCAAATGAATGGTCTTCCCCCCTGTTCTACTATTAGGCAAGTCTGCAGCAGCTTCGGGGCAAGTTGACTCATCGGGAAGTACCAGCGGAATGGTAAAATAAAAGACAGAACCCTGGCCCGGCTCTGAGGTGAGCCATATCCGTCCGCCCAACAACTCTGCATATGCCCGGGCGATGGAAAGTCCCAGGCCGGAGCCTCCGTACTGGCGGGAGAGGCTACTCTCTACCTGTCGGAAACGTTCAAAAATGTCCTGATGCATTTCAGGAGGCACCCCAATGCCGGTATCCCGCACAAAAAACTCAATATCAGAGCCTTTAATCTCATACCCAAAACGGATGGAGCCCGAGGGGGTGAATTTCACCGCATTCTCCAGCAGTTTGCTCAGTATCTGCACAAGCTTGGGTTCATCGCTCACAATAGACTCCAGTGCCCCGGATACAGGGAGGTCCAGAGCAACACTGAGCCCCTTGGATTCCGCACGAAGTCTGAACTGTTCCTGAAGAGCGTTCAGACAGGAACGTAATGAGAAAGACGCATTCTGGACTTCTTCCTGACGGGCTTCAAGGGATGCAATGCTCACGATATCCGTGATGATGGAAAGCAGCTGATAGCAGCTCTGCACAATGATGCCTGTAAACTCTTCTCGTCTGTCGGGACTCAGGGAGGGGTCGTTGATGAGTCCCGAAAACCCGATAATAGCATTCATCGGGGTACGCACCTCGTGGGAGATATTGTGCAAAAAAGCGGTTTTCAGGCGGTCAGCAGCTTCGGCCTTGTCCCGGGCATCGGTGAGAATGTGCTCCATCCTTTTACGCTCGGTGATATCCCTCGAAATGCCAAACAACCCGGCATATTTGCCTTCCTCATCAAAGAAGGGACACTTCACCGCTTCGTAGGTATGCAGGGTGCCATCTGCATGACGCACCTGATGCTCAAAGGAGAGCGGCATCCCCGTTTGTCTCACCTTAAGATCCGTTTCCTGGATAACAGCGCACTCTTCAGGATGGTGACAGGCTGATTCATCCTTGCCAACCACATCCTGAATTCTGGTTCCCAGAGCCTTGCAGTGCGCATCATTCACCAGCAGAAACTTCCCGTCGGCACCTTTGACGAATATAACATCCGGAGCGTTGTTGAGAATGGTTTGCAATAACTTTCGATTGGTTTTGAGCTCTACCTCCTTTCGCCTGAACTTTCTGAGATTATCGGCAGCCTCCAGAGCCCTGCGCGTGGCGAAGGTCACCCGCTCCATGCGGTGCTTGAGCACATAGTCCGTTGCCCCTTGCTTGAGTAGTTCCACCGCCTGATCTTCTCCAATGGTACCGGAGACGAAAATCAGCGGGACCTGAGGGCAATGCTGCCTGGCCAAAGCCAGAGCCTGGTCGCCGTGAAATGCAGGCAAGGTATAGTCCACAAAGATGACATCATAGGTGCCCTCTTTCAGATGCAACACAAAGTCGGCTTCGGTTTCCACCACATCCATGGAAACCTCAAACCCTCCATCGGTCAATTTGGTCCCAAGCAATTCGGCATCCATGGGAACGTCCTCAAGAACCAGCGCTTTTATCCTGGTATTCATAATTATTGAATTAAGTTACAACTCCGGGGGAATCTCGTTCACAATGGCCCAGAAAACGCCCAGTTGCTTTACCGCATCAATAAATCCTCCGAAAGTAACTGGTTTGACCACATAGGCATTCACCCCCAGATAATAACTGTTGAGCAAGTCCTTGTCCTCACGTGATGAAGTGAGAATCACCACCGGCAGCAGCTTCAGATCCGGATCGTTGCGGACCTCACGCAACACCTCCAGCCCATCCATCCGGGGCATCTTGATGTCCAGAAACAACACCGATGGCAACCCTGGCTCCCGGTCGGCATACGCGCCCTGACAACGGAGGTACTCCATCGCTTCCACCCCGTCGCGGACGACTGCCACCCGGTTGGCCAGATTGCTCTCTTTGAGTGCCTCCAGGGTGAGTTCCACATCCTTTGGATTATCTTCAGCCAGCAAAATCTTTTTCAATTCCATCATAACCATCTATTTAGGTAAGGTAAAATAAAACACGGCTCCTTTGTCCAGTTCGGCCTCTGCCCAGGTCCGGCCCTGATGCCGGTGAATAATCTGGCGGACATTGGCCAGGCCTATCCCGGTCCCCTCAAAATCCTCAGGCGCATGCAGACGCTGAAACACCCCGAACAGCTTCTGGGCATACTTCATGTCAAACCCCGCCCCGTTATCCCGGACTGAGAAAACGTACTCTGAAGGATTCTCCTGGCACTGAACCTCAACAATCGCAAGTTCACGCTTACGGGTGTACTTGATGGCATTGCTGAGCAGATTCAGCCACACCTGACGCAAGAGTTCGTAATCCCCGGTCACCCGTGGAAGGGTGGCAATCTTCCACTCAATCTGGCGGCCCTGCATCTCGGGTTGCAACATCGAAAGCGCATCCTGAACCAGCTTGTTCATATCCGTTAACCCCGGCTTCAGCTCCACCCGGCCCGTCCTTGAGAAGCGGAGCAAACTGTCAATCAGGGTACCCATATGTTCCGAAGCCTCAGCAATAGACTGCAGATAGTGCCTGGCCTGTTCATCCATCTGGGCAGAACACTTTCGCGAGAGCAACTCTACATAACCCCCGACATGTCTTAAAGGAGCCCTAAGGTCATGCGACACAGAATAGGAAAAGGACTCCAGCTCCTTATTGGCTGCCTCCAGCATCTCCGTGCGTTGTCTGACCTTTATTTCCAGCTGGGCGTTGAGGCTGCGGATTTCTTCTTCTGCCTGATTCCGCTCCAGTTCCCGTGCCTGAAGCCGCTCGAGCAACAGGTTGAACTGCTCGTACAATGCGCCAACCTCATCCCTGGACTCTGGGGTGATCCGGGCACTGAGGTCATGGTTCGATGAAACAGCTGACGTCCACTCCGCCAACTTAAGAATGGGGCGGGAAACAATGCGCTGCAAACGGTAGGCGAGCAGAAACGAGAGTCCAAAGAGGGCCAGCATCAGAGTCAGCAAGGTCCCCGTCAGCATTCGCCTGCTTTCGTAGAGCGCATTGAGCCGGGCACGCACACAAAGGGTCCCCAGGGTATCTCCCTTGAACACGACAGACTCCCGAACCAACAAATAACCGTTGGTGAAAAGAGACGTGTCCCGAGCCAGCATCGGCCGGGCTGTAAGCGTGTCGGGATAGTACGCGAAACTGCTCCCGCCCCGGTCGTACAGCACCCCGGCCTCAGCATGCTGCATAAACCTCATACGGCCCATCACCTCTTGGGCCTGGGTGGTATCCCCAAACACAAGGGGCACGATGCAATAGTCCACCAGCATCTTGGCATCGAGCAGCATGCTGGAACGAATCTCGTTGCGTACCTTTCGGTCATTCCACTTCAGCACAAAAAAGAAACCACTGAACATAGCTACCGCCAGCACCCAGAGAATAATCAGGATGATCTTACTCCGAATGGACATTCCCCGCAAGGACAGTCTGCGTGTCAACGGTTCCTTCATGGCATTAGTCATCATGCACAACTACAGCTGAAGACAGCACAAGGCTACTGATTTTAAGCCCCGAAGCCTGTAGAGCCCCCTGGTTGACCTCAAAACGAACGTAATCATCCATCACCACCAAATTCAGAATGGACCCTTTCCCACCATATCCGTTGGTGTCACTGATGGTAAGAATGGGCTTTCCCCGGGTTTGCCGAAAAACCTGTTCAGCGAGCGTTCCGGTAAGCTGGGCAACGATCAGGATATGGCAATCTCAATCTCAGAAACATCCCCGATAGGTGTTATGCGCACCGGTTTACCCAACACCCGCACCTTTCCGAAAATATCATCCAGTGCTGAACCGTAACGACTGTTCCCAATCACCAGAATAACAAACTCATCCTCAGGAAGGTTATGGCTCACAGGCCATTCTACAAAATGGGTGAATTTCTCGATGTATCCGGCCTTGAGCAGATACTCCCTGCTTTGCGCGGAAACAGGAAGGGCTATTCCCAGGCTGCTGAGCAGCGCCAGAAAAATAACAGAACGGGCCATGACAAAACAAAAACCCATATTCATAATCAATCAGTCACGTTCAAACCGATAGGTTAGCTTCAGCGAAAAAGCCCTCTGCGCCTGACGGTAACGTCCGGCAAAGCGATTGGAGGGATGATAGTACTCAGTGTTGAGGATATTGTTGACCTTAAGCTGGCACTCCAGACCAAATAAATCGGTGATGGTCACAGTACCGTGAAATAGCAGGGCGTCGTCCAGCCTGTCGTCCCCCGTTGAGGGAATAATGAACGGATTACGCCTGTTCCCCTGATAGTTAGACCGGAGGGAAACGGACAAATCTCCGGAAAGCATCCAGGTGACCCCGGCATTGGCTGTGTGCAGGGCAATCTCAGGGATGAAGCCTCCGTCCTGATCCTCGGAGTTATTGTAGGAATAGTTCCCAAACACACTGAACATACCCACCTGATAACGGGCAAATACCTCCGCACCCAGGGTGGTCATGCGGTCCTTGTTGATCCACCGGTCCACATCCTCCCCAAGGTCTCTGGTCAGCAGGGCATAGATGCGGTTCCGGAACAGCGCAGTCCCCAAGGCGAGGTTCTCCACGGGATTCCAGGATACACCCAGCTCGATGGAGCGCATTTTTTCGGGCTGCAAATCGCTGTTTCCGGTGCCATAGGTGTAATCCCATGGCCTGGGAGAACGGAATGCCTTGTTGTACATCAGCTTGGCCGAGAAATCCTGAGTGTGGTACACCAGCCCCAGCCGGGGAGTCACCACCTGGCCATAATAGCTGGAAAAGTCATGTCGCAGCCCTCCGATAAAGGACAACTGTCCCGTAATGTCCCAGTGGAGCTGACCGTAATAGCCAAACAACCTGTTGGTGAGCATCCCGGGAC
>DFUR01000062.1 GCA_002380425.1 Bacteroidales bacterium UBA4181 | reverse complement strand
AAAATTAATAGACACTAATGATACCGATTCAATATGGACGGACTTCGTGATTTAGTGGAAATATCCCGTTATTACGGCAACAACAAAGACTTTGTCATCGCCGGAGGTGGCAACACCTCCTACAAAACCCCCTCAACCCTCTGGGTCAAGGCCAGTGGTACCACCCTGGCCACCATCACAGCCGAAGGATTTGCAGAACTGGACCGTGCCCAACTTTCGGTGCTATCCACAAAGAAGTACAGCGAAAACAGCGATTTGCGCGAGCAGGAAGTGAAAACCGACCTGTTCCGGGCCAGTGTGCACCCGGAGAAAAATCTGAGGCCATCAGTGGAAACCTCTATGCACAACGCCATTCAATACGCCTTCGTGGTACACACCCACCCCACTCTGGTGAACGCTCTGCTTTGCTCGCGCCATGCCCGGGCCCTCTCGGAGCAGTTGTTCGGAGACAAAGCCCTGTACATTCCCTACACCGACCCCGGCTATGTTCTGTTCAAGGCGGTCGAAGCCGGACTGCTATCCTACCGCACTGCCCACGGAGCAGACCCCAAAATCATTCTGCTGGAAAACCACGGAATCTTCGTTTCAGCGGACACCATTGAGGAAATCAAGGCCATATACGATGAAGTGACCGGGATTCTGCAACAACAGATTAAAACCCAACCAGAAACCACGTCCCTCCCGCTGGACAACAAACTGGCCCTGATTATGCCCGCCATCCGGATGTTGCTCTCAGGCGATGGCTCCGCCAAGATTGCTTCAGCCCGAAACAGCCATCTCATTCAAAAGTTTTGCAGCAGCGCAGCATCCTTTTCCGGAGCTGCCCTGCCGTTCACCCCTGATATCATCGTCTATTGCAAAGCACGCCCTCTCTTTATTGAAAGCACCGGGAGTGCCGAGGAAATCATTGCCGAGTTCAGCTCCCGGCTGGAAGCCTACAGGGCCAGCTACGGATACGATCCCAAGATTATCCTGCTCCGGAACCTGGCCTTGGTGGGTGTGGAAGACAACTTCCACTCAGCCTCCATTGCGCTGGATGTTTACGAAGACCTGCTCAAAATCAGCGCCCTCTCCGAAAACTTCGGCGGGCCCCATTTTATGGACGAACGGGAGATTGCCTTTATCGACAACTGGGAGGTGGAAAACTACCGAAGAGCCGTATCTAAGGGTAAGGGGTCCCAGGGCCGTGTAGAGAACAAAATCATTGTGGTTACCGGAGGCGCTCAGGGTTTTGGTGCCGGGATTGCCGAGGCGCTGTTTTCAGAAAAAGCCAATGTGGTCATTGCAGACCTCAACGACGCCGTGGGCAGAGAGATGGCCAACAAACTGAACGAATGTGCGGGCAAGAACCGCGCCCTGTTCCTAAAAGCCGATGTTTCAGAAGCCGCCTCGGTGGAACAGCTGGTAGCCGATACCGTCAAGGCATTTGGCGGGTTGGATGTGTTTATCAGCAACGCCGGCATTCTGCGGGCCGGGGGGTTGGACGAGATGACGCCCGAAACCTTCACCCTGATGACCAAGGTGAACTACACCGGCTATTTCCTGTGCGCCAAGTATGCCTCGGCCGTGATGAAACGGCAAAACCAATACAAAAAAGGCTATTTCACCGACATCATCCAAATCAACTCCAAGTCGGGACTCAAGGGCAGCAACAAAAACTTTGCATACGCCGGAGGTAAATTCGGAGGCATCGGGCTCACCCAGTCCTTCGCTCTGGAACTCATGCCCTTTGGCATCAAGGTGAACTCTGTGTGTCCGGGCAACTTTTTCGATGGCCCGCTGTGGAGTGACCCCGAAAAAGGGCTGTTTGTACAATACCTCAAGGCTGGCAAGGTCCCCGGAGCAAAGACCATAGAGGATGTCAAGAAGTTCTACGAGGCCCAGGTGCCGGCCAAGAGAGGCTGCACCCCCTCTGATGTGATGAAGGCCATCTATTATATCATCGAACAGGAATATGAAACCGGGCAGGCGGTCCCGGTAACCGGAGGACAGAACATGCTCAACTGACCGGAACCGCAGAGCAGGGAAACAAAAATGGTTGCAAACAAAAAAATAATGATATGAAGACCAAGGCAGTACGTATTTACGGAAAACAAGATCTCCGTCTGGAGGAGTTTGAACTGCCCCCTTTGGCAGAAAATGAAATCCTGGCAAAAGTAGTATCGGACAGCATCTGCATGTCCTCCTACAAGGCCGCCCAGCAGGGTGCAGACCACAAAAGGGTGCCCGATGATATTGCGGTCAACCCCACCATGATTGGCCACGAATTCTGCGGAGAACTCGTGGAAGTGGGCAAAAAATGGCAACACGCCTTCCGGCCCGGGATGAAATTCTCTATCCAGCCCGCCCTCAACTACAAAGGTTCTCTGGATGCCCCGGGATATTCCTACCGGTTTATCGGCGGGAATGCTACCTATGTGATCATCCCCAACGAAGTGATGGAGATGAATTGCCTGCTGGAATACACCGGAGAAGCTTTTTTCATGGGCTCTCTGGCCGAGCCGATGTCCTGTGTGGTAGGGGCGATGCATGCCAATTACCACACCAAGGGTGGTTCGTATGTCCACAGTATGGGCATTCGTGAGGGAGGAAATATGGCCATTCTGGCCGGAGTAGGCCCCATGGGGCTGGCCGCCATTGACTACGCCATCCATGCGCCCCTGAAACCCGCCCTGATGGTGGTCACCGATATTGACGACACCCGCCTGGCCAGGGCCGCATCGCTCTACACCGTAGAGGAAGCAGCCCGGAACGGCATCCGCCTGATATACATGAACACCCGGGATGCTGCCGCATCTGAAGCCGAAATGTTGCGTCTGACCGACAACAAGGGGTACGATGATATTTTTGTGTTTGCTCCCGTAAAACCGGTGGTGGAACAGGCCGACCGGCTACTGGGGCAGGACGGCTGCCTGAACTTCTTTGCCGGCCCCTCCGACCCCGGATTCAAAGCCGAGCTGAACTTCTACAACGTTCACTATGCCTCCACCCACATCGTGGGCACCAGCGGCGGAAATACCGATGACATGATTGAATCTCTGGACATGATGTCCCGGGGGCTGATCAATCCCGCCGGGATGGTCACCCACATCGGGGGGCTGGATGCAGTCATTGACACCACCCTGAACCTGCCCAAGATCCCTGGAGGCAAGAAATTGATATACACACACATCCAGATGCCTCTCACCGCTCTTTCCGAGCTCGAGGAAAAAGGCAAAACGGATGCCCGCTGCGCCGAGTTGGATGCCATCGTGAAACGCAACAACGGGCTCTGGTCCGTAGAGGCTGAGAAATTCCTGCTGGCCCACGCCCGTCCTCTGCAATAGGGTTTTCGCCCTGCCCGGCATGAAACGATAAAACCTGAGGAAATGAAGATTGGCATCATCGGGAAGAGTTTTGAGGCACACTTCGACACTGTAATCAGGCGTCTGTTTGCCCGAATGCAGGCAGAAGATGTGTCACTGTACCTGTTCGAACCCTTCCGGGCATTCCTCAGAACTAAAGGAATGCTGCCCGGGGGAATCTCCGGAAGTTTTGAGTCCCACCAGTCGCTGCCCCGCGATCTGGACATCGTGATCAGCCTCGGGGGGGACGGAACCTTTCTCTCCTCGGTGAACCTCATCCGCGACTCGGGCATCCCCGTGGTGGGCATCAATATGGGACGGCTGGGTTTTCTGGCCAACATCTCCCTGGCAGAGCTGGACGCATCTCTGGACAATCTGCTCCGAAAATCCTTTACCTGCGATGAACGGGCGCTGATTTCTCTGGAGTGCGACACTCCGCTGTTCGGAGATTTTCAATATGCCCTAAACGAAGTAACCATCCAGAAAAAGGGGACCTCACTGGTGACGATTCATACCTGGTGCAACGAAGAACTGGTCACCTCCTACTGGGCCGACGGACTGATTATCTCCACCCCGACCGGTTCCTCAGCCTACTCCATGAGCGTGGGAGGCCCCATCGTTGACCCCCGGTGCCAGAGTTTCATTCTCTCCCCCATCGCACCGCACAACCTCAATGTACGTCCGCTGGTGCTTCCGGACCATGCCGTCCTCAGGCTACAGGCCGAATCGAGGTACAGCGAGTTCTACGTCACTGCCGACTCCCACTCCCATGTTTGCCGCAACGGGATAGAAATCAAGTTACGCAAAGCCCCGTTCACCTTCAGGGTTGTAAATGCAGCCTCCTTCTTCTCCACCCTGCGCAACAAACTCATGTGGGGTGCCGACATCCGCAATTAATCCCTTATGAAGCATCAAACCCCAGTCCCTTCCGAGATTGTCCAAAGAGTACTCCGTGAATCCCGCATCAAGGACATAGGCAAGGCCTCTATACGCGAATCGGGACGTATCGTGAACACCATCGAGCAACTCAGTGGCATTCGGTTCGTACGCATGGAGATGGGCGTCCCTGGCCTGCCTGCCAGCCCACAGGGCGTGGAAGCCGAGATAGAAGCACTCCGCAGGGGGGTAGCCGCCGTGTACCCACCTATTGACGGCATTCCGGAACTCAAACACGAAACCTCGCGCTTCCTGAAAAACTTCCTCAACATCAGCATTGACCCCTCCGGCTGCGTGCCCACAGTTGGCTCCATGCAGGGCGGATTCACTGCATTTTTGATGACCAGCCGGTGTTTTGCCCAAAGGCCCAAAACCCTGTTCCTTGACCCGGGCTTCCCGGTACAGAAACAACAGCATCAGGTGCTGGGCATTCCTTTTGAAAGTTTTGACCTGTATCAATTCCGGGGAGAACGTCTCGCCGAAAAAATTGAGGAATACCTCCAAAAAGGAGACATCGCCGCCATTCTCTACTCCAACCCCAACAACCCCGCATGGGTATGCTTCACCGAGCATGAGCTCCAGATCATCGGAGCTCTTGCCCGCCGTTATGATGTGCTGATTATCGAAGACCTGGCCTATCTGGGCATGGACTTCCGTCAGGATTATTCCCGGCCTGGCCAGCCTCCTTTCCAACCCACGGTGGCCCGCTACGCAGACAACTATCTGCTGATGATTTCAGCCTCCAAGATCTTCAGCTACGCCGGAGAACGAATCGGGATGCTGGCAGTGAGCGATGCTCTGTTTCAGCGCAATTTCCCGGACCTCAAGAGATACTATACCTCCGAGAATTTCGGACACGCCTTGGTGTACGGGGCCTTGTATGCCCTCTCAGCAGGCACCGCCCATGCTCCCCAGCATGCGCTTGCCGCTATGTTGAAAGCGGCCAACGAGGGACAACTGGACTTTGTGGGAGAAACCCGGGAGTACGGCGCCAAGGCGGCTATTATGAAGAAGATGTTTCTGGACAACGGGTTTCAGCTGGTCTATGACCGGGATGAGGACCTCCCGCTTGCCGACGGGTTCTACTTTACCATTGCCTACCCCGGGATGAGCAGCGGAGCGTTGCTCGAAGAACTTCTGTACTACGGAATCAGCGCTATTTCGCTGGAGATTACCGGCAGCACCCGGACTGAGGGTTTGCGTGCCTGCGTATCTCTGCCCCAGCGAAGCCAGTTCCCGGACCTGGAATACAGACTGAGAAAATTCAGGGAACACCATCCCATCGCATAAACGCTACCGGACACGATGGTCCGGATGAAACCCCGCAAGGTACCGGTGAGCCATCGGCTGCCATTGCATGGTTGTCAAAAGATTCCTAAGAGCGAACTGCCACCAGCGCCTTGCCGTCAAAACGAGGGACCAGGTCGGTCAGGTCGAATGTGTGGCAAAAGGGTACAATTCTGTCAATGCCCAATCCGGCCAGGCGGTGAAGGTGGGCATAATTCCGGGCAAAGCCCAGCAAATCGGGCCGTGCAGCCGACCACAAAGCCATCGCCGCCACAACCGAATCACACTGAGAAGTAAATCCTGAATCCAAAAGACGCTCCGCCATAGCCCCTGCGAGAACAGAGTCCTCCAGGTTAAACCGGTCCTTCCATCCGGAACATAGCAGTATCACCGGCCTTCCATCGGCGACCAGCCGACGGCACACTGCGGAAAAATTGGTATAAGCCCCAATATAGACCTCATGGCAACGGCTGGCCATCTGAATAGTCCTGGTTCCGTTGGTCGTACTATAAGCCACCTCCCGTCCCCGCACCCTCTCGGCCGTGAATTCATCCGGAGAATTTCCAAAGTCGGCAAAGTCCAGCGGAATCCCGTTTCTTTCGGCAGCAATCAGGCAGCCGGTTCCTACATAATGCCGCAGTGCTTCGACGGTTCCCACAGGAATGATGCTCTGCGCTCCGTTCATAAAAGCCACACACATCGAAGTCGTAGCCCGTAGCACATCAATCACCACCACATGCGCTTCTTCGCAGAAATAGTGGGGGAACAAAGCCGGAGAAAAACACACTTCTACCTGGAGACCGTTCATGTCTGCACATTTATTGAAAAGGACGTTCCACCACTTTGGCCCTAAGTAGCCGCCCCCTGATTTCCACAAACACCTCCGAGCCCGGAGATGCCAGCGCAGAAGGCACATAGGCCATCCCGATCCCTTTCTTCAGGGAAGGCGCCATCGTACCAGAGGTAACCCTGCCAATCACCGTACCAGAGGCATCGGTAACCGAATACCCGTGCCGGGGTATTCCCCTGTCTATCATCTCAATGCCCGAAAGAAGCCGATTCACCCCCTGCCGTTGCTGTGCTTCGAGTGCAGACCGGCCCACAAAATCATTGCCCTCCGTAAACTTCACTACCCAGCCCAACTGCGCCTCCAGAGGAGTCACCGTGTCATCAATGTCATTCCCATAGAGGCAGTAACCCATTTCCAAACGCAAGGTATCCCGGGCCCCAAGCCCGGCTGGCTTGATTCCGTACTCCGCCCCGGCCTCGAACAACTGATGCCACAAAGCAGGTCCGTCTTCGTTGTAATGAATCAGTTCCACCCCGCCAGCTCCAGTGTAGCCTGTGCAGGTAACCATCACTTCACGGGTCTCTCCCACAGGAGACGTAAACAAAGTATTCTTATCGAAAGCATAGCTGCCGGGAGGCAACAATTTCCGAATCACATCCAACGCCCGGGGTCCCTGAACAGCCAGGATGGAAAGCCGGGAAGAAGCATCTTCGACCTCTGCACCCATACTGTTCTGGCTCAGAATCCAGTTCCGGTCCTTATCCAGATTCGAGGCATTAACCACCAGGAAGTATTTGAATTCCTCCGGACGGTACACAATGACATCATCCACAATCCCCCCCTGCTCGTTGGTCATACAGGAATACAGAGAACGGCCCTGACGAAGGCGGGACATATCGTTGGTAGTTATTTTCTGGATGAGGTCAAAAGCCCTGGGCCCCTTGACCCACAATACCCCCATATGGGACACATCAAACACGCCTACCCCCTGGCGCACGGCCAGATGTTCGTCATTCACGCCCGAATATTCGATGGGCATCAGGTATCCAGCAAAGGGCAACATCTTGGCCCCCAACCTCTTGTGGATTTCTTCGAAAACAGTATGGTTCATTCTGGAGTCATTGGAAACCACAAAGCTACAAAAAAACCAGGGGCAAAACCGCATGGGTGCTACAAATCCGACTTCACGCCAAACTGTTGGGCATTACACATCCAAGGTCCATCAGAATTGTAGAGGGCTACAAGTCCAGAGTCACCCCAAACAGCCCTGTAATCCCAGGCATCGGGAAACCTGACATGGTCTCGTAGCGACCGTCCAGCAAATTGTCGCCCTTGACAAAAATTTCCAGATTCCGGCGGGGGCGGTATCCCAGGCGGGCATCCAACACCCCGTAGGTCTCCCTCAGAGGTGTAGCCGAGGGCACAGCCTCCGTGTACAGGTCGCCAATAAACTGGAAATCCGCATCGAGCCTGAATGCTCCAAGAGCATAGGATCCACCGAGCGAAAGCTGATGCCGGGGGGTGAAGCCCATCGGGCGCTCCATCCACAGGTAGCTGTATCCGGCAGTAAAAAGGGCATCATCCACAGGAGTCCAACGCAGGGAAGCTTCTACGCCCTTATGCCTGAACTGGCCTACATTGAGGTTTTGAGGACGAACCACCACGGGTGGGGTAACCGTCTGAATCAGGTTGTCCCCTTCCGAATAGAACAGGCCCCACTGCGCGGTGAGTTTACCCTGGAACAATCTGTGGGACATCCCCGCTTCGTAATTCAGCATGGATTCAGGCTGCAGCTGATCGTTGGCAGGAGGGAACATATACAGCTCCCGGATATTGGGGCTGCGGTATCCCTTGGACACCGAGGCCCGAATGGTATGGTTCTCTGTGAGCCGATACACCGCCCCCCCCTGGGGAATGACCTCGGTCCCAAACCGGGAACTGCGTTCCACGCGCAAACCCGCCTCCAGGGTAAGAGCCCCAAACAGGGACTGGCGCACCTGGCTGTACGCGGCATACTCTTCGGCCTGACGATCATCGGCAAATACATTCCCCCCTTTACGGGCACTTCCGCCGTAGTGACGGCCGTCCAGACCGAGCGTAACGGTGGTGCCGGTACGGAACCGGTACCACTGGTAGATATTCACCCCAAACATATCATCTGTGGAACGGTAGAGAGGCTGGTCGGGAGCACCAGGGGCATGTCCGTCCTGAATTTCATGGTCCCCGTAATTGTAAAACAAAGTGGCCGCGCCCCCGGTATGTCCGAAATCATTCCTTGCCGTGAGGGAAGAAGTCAAACGCATGATATCCCCCCGGCTGTCCTCAACAGGAGCCATGACGGGCCCGGGGTACTCCGAAACAAATCCCGAAAGACTGGCATCAGCGGTCACAGTCCAGAAATCGGACAATGCATACCCCAATTTGGCCATCCCGGCCGTATTACGGTAATCCAGACGGTCCCGATGTCCCTCAGAGCGATCGTGGCTCAGGGACAGGAAACTGGAAAAACGGCCTTTACGGATTTCATTCTGAGCACGGAGTTTTTGGGTATTGTAGGACCCGGCCATGGCGGTAAATCGCGAGTGCATCCCGTCCTGATTGAGTTTGCGGGTGATCATATTGACGGCCCCGCCCATCGCGCCCGAACCATACAACACCGAAGCCGGTCCCCGGACCACCTCAACCCGTTCCACATCCTGGGCCATATAGGCATCCGCTACCGGGTGTCCGAACAATCCCATAAACTGCGGATGCCCGTCAATGAGCATCAACACCCTGGATGAGGACGCACCCATTCCCCGGATGGAAAGGCCTCCGGAAGCTCCGGTAGAAATGCCATAACCGGCCACCGAACGCTCCGTAACAAAGAGCCCGGGAACCTGCTTGGACAATACCTGAAACAAGGCTGTTTCCCCGGAACGCTCCACCGTCTGACGGTCCACCACCGAAATCGAATAAGGCACATCCCCTGCCCGGACAGAATCGCGTGTAGCCGTCACCACCACCACGTCCAGTTCCAGTGCCTCGGCCAGCAAGGGAGATTCTCCGCCTGAAGGCTGCGCGGCTGAGACATGGAGCGATAAGACAATGCATCCGGAAAGAAGCAATAGGGTAATCGGCTTAGAACATGCCGGGAAAAGCGATTTCATGGATACAGAAAAAAAGCCAGTCATGGAAAATAGTGTTAAGTTTGTCTATAATCGTGTTACCATATATTCAAAAAAAATCAGTTGAGGCGGCTCATCAGCAGCTTTCCATGATGCACCCCCTTGACCGAGATCAATCTGTCGGAAAACTCCGTAAGCTTAAAGGAAGGACCCCGGACTGAAACAACCTCCAACACATTGTTCTTATCGGCGATAAACCTTTGAGAGCCAAGTAAATATTCGGAATACTCCTGTTCCATCTCAAGAATCTGGCGGCCAACATCGGGCAGATTGACCGGGTAGAGCAACACCACACTCCCGGCCACCTCATGGTTGCATTGCCACTTTTGTTCCACCAGATATTTTTCCACAAGATGACGCAGGGCCCGGGAGCGATTCGGAAAATTATTCTGGAGCACAAAGTGGTCCAACGCTTCCAGCAACTCTTCCTCCAACGAAACGCCAAAACGGGCAACCGACATCGTGTTACTTTTTTATGAAATAATGTTACAAATATACCTATTTTTCTATATCCGCAAAATAGGGCA
>DFUR01000063.1 GCA_002380425.1 Bacteroidales bacterium UBA4181 | reverse complement strand
ACGACTCAGGCAGGGAAGGTACGTCTGACGGCCTCATCCGAGGGACTCACACCTGCAACGGTGCAAGTCACCTCCAAAGCAGACAAACCGGTGGGAGGGCTGTCCTTAAGAATTCCTGCTCTGTCCCTGCCTTCCAATCTGGAGCGGGGTCCCACCCCGGCGGGATCTTCTCTGACGCCGACCCGTACCCCCGTTCAGATTCTCAAAGCCACTGCGGGAGCCAATCAGAACAGGACAGCGGCTAGCTACGATGACAACGAACTGACCGAATGGGGAAATGACGGACGGGTATCCACCGGATGGATTACTTATGAACTGGAGCGCGAGGCCCTGATCAGTGAGATATGCCTCAAGATGACCGGATGGAGAAGCCGGCAATACCCCATCCATATTTTTGTGGACAATCAGGAGGTATTCAGCGGAACGACAGAGCAAACTCTGGGCTATGTTACCTTGAAGTTTGCCCCTGCCCGGGGGAAAACGGTTTCCGTGAGGCTCACCGGCAAAAACACAGAAGAGGATGCCTTCAGCGGCATCGTTGAGATTGGAGGCACCCGGGAGTTAGACCTGTTCCAGGCCCCTAACGCGGGAGAGGCCTCAGGACAACTCCGGATTGTTGAGATGGAATGCTACGAGCCTGTCCGATGACACCTCGACGGAACCCCGGACATTCCGGCACATTCCGGAAAGCGGCCCCAGGAGCTGCAACCCTGCTTGTGGCCCTGATTGTGCTGTTGGTTTCTCCGGTTTATTCCCGTGAAATTTCTGACAACCGCTGGATACGGGTAGATTCTCTCCTACAACAGGCCATTGACCAGGGGCGTTTTCCGCATGCTCTCACCTATGTGGCTCAGAACGGCAGAGTGCTGCACCACAAAGCCTTCGGGTGGAAGAATGTGGAACAAAAAGAACCCCTCCGGACAGACGACATTTTCTACATATATTCTCAAGCCAAGGCCATCACCACGGTGGCCCTGATGACCCTGTACGAAAAGGGCGCATTCCAGCTGGATGACCCTGTTTCCAGGTACATCCCGGAATGTACCGATCAAGTGCTTGATAGCATCCGAAAGGATGGTTCGCTGGCCACCCACAAGGCCAGGAATGTCCTGACCATAAGACATCTGCTTTGTCACAGCTCAGGTATCGGAGGCGGTGCCGCACGATCCCTGCGGGAAAAAACCCTCCGGGAACAAGGCCCTTTCCCGACCATTGGCTCGGAAGTCCGGCAGATTATTGCCCTGCCTTTGGGATATGAGCCCGGAACCCAATACAATTACCATCCTTCATCGGATGTCTGGGGCTACCTGGTAGAACTTTTTTCCGGAATGTCCTTGCGCGACTATGTCCGAAAAACCATCCTGGAGCCTCTGGGGATGGACCACACTGACTGGTACTTCGATCCCTCCCTGCGTTCCAGGATGGTTACCGGGTATGTGATGAGCTCAGGCAAACTTCTGGCTCAGGACCCTTCAAGCATGTACAGCGGGCGGGACATCTTTGGTCCGGACCAGCGATATGTGCAGGCTGGCAGCGGATTGAACGGAACCATCGGGGACTACGCCCGGTTCTGTCAGATGCTGCTGGATGGGGGTACCTGGAACGGGAAAAGGATTCTGAGCCCTGCTACCATCCACCTCATGACCCGGAACCATCTACCCTACCCCAACAATGGAGGCAACGGATTTCGGTTTGGGCTGGGCTTTCAAATCTTCCCCGGACCCAGTACGCAAGGTGAGGTCCAAAACTTCACCCCAATGGTTTCTGAGGGCTCCTATGGTTGGCTGGGCATGTACCAGACTCATTTTATGATTGACCCTCAGGAAAAACTCATCGTGCTGCTTTTTATGAACCGCCGCCCCGACGAGAAAATCTGGGAGAGATTCCTCAACACAGTATATCAGGCTATCGAATAATCAAACCTTACCCTCATGACATTCTTTTGCACCTACTTCCATTCAGAACCCTTCAGAAAATATACCCTGAGGACGCTCACATCATTGCTGCTTATGGTTGCCTTTGGAGGGGCAACAGCTCAGGTACTGCCCGCCGACCCGTGGGATCAGGCCAGACAGATTGTCGCAGGCATCAAGGAACCCAAATTCAAGGATCAGGACTTCCTGATTACCCGTTTTGGTGCCAGGGAGGGAGACACTACCCTGTGCACCCAGGCCATCGCAGCAGCCATCGAAGCCTGTGCTTCGGCAGGAGGAGGCCGCGTGGTCGTTCCCAAAGGTATTTTCTACACCGGGCCCATCACACTGAAAAGCAATGTCAACTTGCATCTGGCTGACGGCTGTTCCCTCAGGTTCTCCACCAACCCCTCGGACTACACCCCATTCGTTCTTTCCCGTTGGGAAGGACTCGACTGTTACAACTTCCGTCCGCTCATCTACGCCTACAAACAGACCAATATTGCCATCACCGGGAACGGAGTTCTGGACGGACAGGCCGATGCAGCGCATTGGTGGCCCTTTGCCCTTGGCAGACCGGGAACCATCACCCAAAGCTGGCATCCCACCCGCAAGGCAGGAAAAGCAAGGCTGAACGAGATGGCCGACAACAATATACCCATTGAGCAAAGAATGCTTAACGAAGAAGACCGACTCCGCCCGCCATTCATCCAGCCCTACGAGTGCCAGAGCATTCTGATCGAGGGCGTTACCATTATTGGGGCTCCCTTCTGGCTGATTCACCCTCTTCTCTCCGAAGATATTATTGTCCGGGGCGTGACCATGGAAAGCCACGGGCCGAACAACGATGGCTGCGATCCCGAGAGCTGCCGGAATGTGCTGATTGAGAACTGCCACTTCAACACCGGAGATGACTGCATTGCCATCAAATCGGGTCGCAACAATGACGGACGCCGCTGGAACCGGCCCTCGGAAAACATTGTCGTACGCAATTGCACCATGCTGGACGGACACGGCGGGGTAGTAATCGGAAGCGAAATCTCGGGCAACTGCCGGAATGTTTTTGCCGAGAATTGCACGATGGACAGCAAGAATCTGGAGCGGGTACTGAGAATCAAATCCAATTCCTTACGCGGGGGCATCATCGAAAACGTATATATGCGCAACATCACCGTAGGTGCGTGCCGGGAAGCCATCTTCAGGGTGGAAATGAAATACGAAAAAGTCACCGAAGGCCCGTACCTGCCTCTTATCCGGAACATCAATATGGAAAACATCACCAGCAAGGAGAGCCGGTACGGTATATTCATCGATGGCCTGGAAAACGCCGTACGTGTGGAGCAGGTGAATGTTCGCAACTGTCGGTTTGACGGAGTTACCGATGCGCGTGGAAACCTCATCATTGGTGCCGGGAATGTCCGGTTCAGCAATGTATTCCTGAACGGGAAGGAGGTTACCCAAAACATTCCCTAAGCAATGTGCTCACGCAACCAATCCCCCGAAGAGTTTTTTCCGCTGGTGGATTACGACGGGCAGGTTATTGGCAAAGCTGCACGCTGGGCATGTCATAACGGCAGCATGCTCCTTCACCCGGTTGTCCATTTACATGTATTCCACCCCCAGGGCACCCTTTATCTGCAAAAAAGGCCATCCCACAAGGACATTCAACCGGGAAAGTGGGACACATCCGTTGGCGGGCATGTGGGATGGGGGGAATCGGTGGATGCAGCTCTCCTGAGGGAAGCATGGGAGGAGCTGGGACTGCAGGGATTCACCCCCATCGCCTTAGGACGTTATGTATTTCATTCTGCTGAAGAATCCGAACTGGTCCACTCTTTCTACACGTTTCGTGAAGAGCCGCCCACACCGAATCCCGATGAACTCGAAGACGGACGTTTCTGGAGCCTTCAGGAAATATTGGAGCAATCAGGAAATGACGTGTTTACTCCGAACTTTGAGCAGGAATTCCGCGCCCTGCTGCTTCCCCTTTGGCCTTTCACTCCCTCGCGTCAACTCTGATATCTGGCCTGGATATTATTTTTTCGTTAGCTATTGCATATATGCAAAACTAGATATATATTTACA
>DFUR01000097.1 GCA_002380425.1 Bacteroidales bacterium UBA4181 | reverse complement strand
GATATGGATTGATGCAATGGCTGGATTTGCCCATGGGAGGTTGGATGATGCTCACCAGCCTGTTTGTCTGTCAGCCTTCTTACAGCGAAACCCGCCGACGCCTCTTTCAAAGGGTGGGAGGGACCATTGCCGGGGTGGTCGCAGGCATGATTTGCGCACCCTTGCTGCCCACGCTTGCCGGTCAGACACTACTGATGCTCGCTGCGGCATTTATGTTTTTCCTGAAGCTTCGCCACGGTTATTCACAGGCGGTAGTCTATATCACCCTTTTTGTGCTGTGTGCATTCAACCTGATATCGGGCACTGGAATGGAAGTGATGCCCGAAAGGCTGGGTTTCACCCTTGCCGGGGCTTTTCTGGCCCTGCTTGCCGTCCGGTTTCTCTGGCCCGACTGGCAGTATCGCCGTCTGCCTGGACTGCTTTCGAATGCTTTCCTGGGCAACATGAACTATTTCAGAGCAATTCTGGATGCTTACGTCCATCCTGCCGAGGATGACCTGGACTACCGGGTTGCACGCAGGAATGCCCACAAGGCAGACAATGACCTGGCAATGTCCTGGAGAGGCATGCGTCTGGAGCCCCGGAGCCGCCGGCAGTTGATGGAGCATGCCTACAATCTGACCTACCTGAATCATGCCTTGCTTTCCTACCTTTCTGCGCTGGCCGCCCACAGGGATTCTGGTCCGTTGCTGGTTCCAGATTGGGAAGACCTTGCAGGCTCCATTGAACGGGTGCTGCGACAGACGGCATCCATGTTGACGGACGATGGAGCATCTGTCGAAACGCCTCATCTTGAGGATGTCCTATTGTTTCTTGGGGACCAGATCGGCAGATATCCCGATGGCCAGGTGCAACAGCAATTGAGGCTTTTCTTCAATGTTGCCGATGTGAGTAACAAACTACTCAGGGAAGCTCGCAGCCTTACCGAATTCAATCGAACCAAATAATCGTGATATGACCACCCGAAAGTACTTCTTCCTGTTTTCTCTGTTTCTTTGCCTGGCCAGTCCTGTTCTGCTCCCTGCACAGGTGGCCTACTGGCACGGAGTGGAACGAACCCTGCGGTATCGTCCCGATGGGCAGGGATTTGTGATTGAGAACGGAGACAATCGTTTTAGCCGTGCCATTTACGGTACCAATACAGGATTTAGGGTTGAAACCAGCGACTACCCGGAATTTGGGTTTTATATGCCCAATTTGGGGGGTAGTGTCTATTTTCTGCTCCAAACGGATGATACCCTGATTTGGATTCGTCAGGCACAATCCATTCGTTCCCGGTTTGAACCAGGGCGAAGGGATTATGAGGTGACAGATGCGGAAATTTTAGGCAAGGGAGTCCTTCGCTTCAGTGTTCTGGCGCTTTCGGACGGAGATGGCATAATTCTGCAGGTGGAGCCCTCTTCTTTGCCCCGGGGAACCAGGCTCCTTGTGCTGTACGGAGGAGCTTCCAACGCCCGATTTTCACGGGAGGGTGATATCGGGGCAGATCCCTTTGATAGTTTTTTTATTACGGCTTCCAAGTGTCAGGGCAATCTTTATGATATCCGCGGGACTGCTGCCATGCTTTACTATGGACCGGGAGTGCGTGCCATGATGCAACCCGGTTCGACCGAGTCATCCGTCCTCAGGGAAGTGGCCAAAATGGCGGCCTCAGGCGCTGCGCAGGGGGTTCTGCGCATCTCCGCCTCGTTCCCTCCGGGGACACAACTGAGCCTCGTGGATGCCGGTATGCTGGAGGACCCCGGGCAACTCATCCGATCACGGGCAGGCCAGTCGCCCTTACTTCTGGCTTCCTGCGCATTATCTAGTAGCCCCCTTTATATCTCCTTCCATAATCCAGGGTCCAGACCGGTGGAAGGCTACTCATCCCTTTCCCGTGCTTTCCGGGATGCCGATACATTTCGGAAGACTGTGTCCGGGAAAGTCCAGGTGGAGACTCCCGATCCTTTCCTGAATCCTCTGGGAGGCGTCTATGCCTCGGCAGAGGACGCGATATGGCAGGCACCGGGATACCTGCACGGAGCCATTGGCTGGCGTGTGCCCCTCACTGGCTGGCGGGGTTCTTATGTGGCCGATGTCCTGGGTGCGCACGATCGTGCCCGGGCCCACTTCAATGGGTACGCCGCTTCGCAGGTTACAGGAGTTCCTGTCACCCTTGCTCCGTTGCAGGATGAAACCTCGAATCTTGCCCGTGCGGCAAAAATCTGGGGTACTCCGATGTACAGCAACGGGTATATCTGCCGGAATCCCAACCGCAACGACCAGATGCACCATTACGATATGAACCTGTGCTACATTGACGAGTTGCTGTGGCATCTGAACTGGACGGGTGATACCGCATACGCCAGGCAGATTTTTCCGGTCATCAAGCGACACCTGGCATGGGAGAAAAATGCTTTTGATCCTCAGGATGAAGGGTTGTATGATGCCCATTGTGCTATCTGGGCCTCAGATGCTCTTCAGTACAACGGAGGCGCGGTGACCCATACCTCAGCATACAACTACAGGGCCAACAAAATGGCGGCCGCTATTGCCCGAAAACTGGGCGAAGATGCTACGTCCTACCAACAGGAAGCGGACAAGATTCTTGGAGCTCTGAATGACGTTTTGTGGCTTAGACAAAAAGGTTGGTGGGCTGAATTCAAAGATCGTATGGGGTATCGGAAAACCCATGAAAGTGCTGCTTTGTGGACCATATATCATGCCATAGATTCGGATGCTGGCGATGCTTTCCAGACATACCAGGCTACCCGATATGTGGACACGCAATTGCCGCATATCCCAGTTTTGGCCAGAGGTTTGAAAGATGAAGGCAACCATGTGGTTGCCACTTCCCGCTGGGTGCCCTATATCTGGTCTATCAACAATGTGGCCTTTGCCGAGGAAATGCACACGGCCCTGGCATACTGGCAGGCCGGCAGAGCCGAAGAGGCATTCAAAATATACAAAGGCACCATTCTGGATGCTATGTATCTGGGGTCCGGGCCGGGAAACATCACCCAGATATCCTTTTATGATGCCGCCCGAGGAGAGACCTACCGGGACTTTGCCGATCCGGTGGCTATGGGTTCGCGTGCCATGGTTCAAGGACTCTTCGGAATCCTGCCGGACCTGATGAACGGGGTCCTGCGCATTCGTCCGGGATTTCCGGCCGGATGGGACCATGCCTCCATCAGGACCCGGAATCTGTTTTACTCTTTCAGACGAAACGGAAATGCTGACACCTATGTGGTCAATCCTTCTCTGGCCGTTCCTGCCGCACTGATACTGGAATTGACTGCTCCACGCGACCAGATTAACAAGGTGCTGGTGAACGGGGCCGTGGCCCGGTTTGAGGTCATTACCACCGCTGTCGGTCATCCCGTGATTCGTATTCATGCCGGAATGGCCCCCAAGTATCAGATTGAGGTGGAATGGAGCGGTTCGGTGGTGCAGACAATCCCGGCGGAACACCGCTTGGTCCGGGGACAACCAGGCCGGGTGATGTTCCAGGAACGTCCGTTGGAACTGTTTGATCCCCAGGGCGTCTTTGAGAAACCCCAGATTGCTTCCAGCCAGATTTCAGGGATGGTATCCGGTATTTATGGGCATCGAACCTGCTTTGTCCGGTTTTCCCAGGGAGTCCTTACCTGGTGGCAGCCGGTACATATTGAGGTGATCCCCGGGGTGGAGTTGCTCTCGGACGGACTTGGCGATCAGCTGGCGTTCACCCTGCTCAACAACGCCCAGGAAAGCATTTCCGGAAGGCTGATGTTGAACGATATACATTCTGGTTGGTCGCAGCAAGTACTACTGGAACCCGGCCGTAAGGCATCATTCCGGGTGGCGGCCCCCCGTGCTGTACCTGGCACCAACCGAATCTGGCTGATGACGGAGGAGGATACCCTGCAGTTTGAAGCGATAAACTGGAATATTCCACAGAGGACCGATATCTCGTTCCGGATGCTTCCCCTGAAGCCCTATCTGAACGACAAACTCAGCAAAATCTTTGCCTACGGGAAGTATCTTACCCCACGTTACCCATATACCACCTTACAGGTTCCCACGCAGGGGGTTGGCAACTGGTGTCATCCGCTGGATCTCCCGGTGATTGATGATGCCGGTCTGCGCCGTGCGGCTGGGGTGAAAAATGTATTCTCCGGTCCGTGCCAGATTCCGTTTGCTACGCCTTCGGACAGCAGCGAGCGCAATGTCATGTTTTGCAGTCTTTGGGATAACTATCCCAATCAGATCACCGTTCCCCTGAGTGGGAAGGCATCGCATGCCTATTTTCTGGTGGCCGGATCCACAAACCATATGCAGGCATACATGGTCAATGGTACCATCACGGTTACTTACCGCGATGGCAGCAAGGAGGTGCTGCCCCTGATTCTTCCGGACAACTGGCTGCCCGTGGAGCAGGATCTCTACATGGACGAAGCTGCTTTCAAAGTGGAGTCACCCAGGCCCTTCCGTGTATCGCTCAAAACCGGTCGCATCAGCAAAACGCTGGTGCGCGACCAGGGGCGTGGCCGGTCGGCGGAGCCCAATATGATTGATGGAGGTGCTGCTACTGTGATAGATATGCCGCTCAACCCGGGTAAGGAAATGGTTTCTATGGAGCTCAAGGCCATTGCCTCAGAGGTGGTTCTGGGCATCATGTCTGTTACCTTTACGCCCTGAACAAGGGGAGAAATCATATCGCTGACAGAATGTTTCGACCAACAGGAAAAATAATTTGTTACCTTTAACGGAAATTTTCCAGTACAGCACTCAATAAACCTTATTGAATCTTTGTTATGAAATCGTCTGAATTTTTTCCGGGTATTCCGAAGATTGTATTTGAAGGGACTACATCAAAAAATCCCCTTGCGTTCAGGTATTATGATGAGAAGAGAGTGATTATGGGCAAAACCATGAAGGAGCACCTGCGCTTCTCCATGGCTTATTGGCACACCCTCTGTGCCGAGGGAGCCGATCCCTTTGGTGGAGGAACTAAGGTTTTCCCGTGGAACGCCCCCGCCGATCCGCTTGCCCGGGCAAGGATGAAGATGGATGCCGCCTTTGAAATCATGTCCAAGCTCAGCATCCCCTATTATTGCTTTCACGACACAGACTTGGTTGACGAAGGGCCCGATTTGCCTGCGTATGAATCACGCTTGCAGGACATTGTGTCCTATGCCCGGGCCAAACAGCAGGAAACGGGCATCCGTCTGCTTTGGGGTACGGCCAATGTGTTTGGCAACAAACGGTATATGAACGGGGCCGCTACCAACCCTGATTTTGCGGTGGTTGCCAGGGCCGCTGCTCAGATAAAGAATGCTCTGGATGCAACCATCGCCCTGGGAGGCGAGAATTATGTGTTCTGGGGTGGCCGTGAAGGTTATATGAGCCTGCTCAATACCGACATGAAGCGTGAAAAAGAACACCTGGCGATGATGCTCACAATGGCCCGGGATTACGCCCGAAAACAGGGATTCCGCGGAACCTTCCTGATTGAGCCCAAACCCATGGAGCCTACCAAACATCAGTATGATTTTGACTCCGAAACGGTGATTGGATTCCTGCGGTACTACGGGCTGGATCAGGACTTCAAACTCAACATTGAAGTGAACCATGCTACTTTGGCCGGACATACTTTTGAGCATGAACTTCAGGTAGCTGCTGATGCAGGATTACTGGGGAGTATTGATGCCAACCGCGGGGATTACCAGAATGGCTGGGACACCGACCAGTTCCCTTTGGATGTGCTGGAACTGACCCAGGCCTGGCTGGTGATTCTGCAGGCAGGGGGCTTCTCTTCTGGTGGAACCAATTTCGATGCCAAAACCCGCAGAAACTCCACGGATCCCGAGGACCTGTTCATCGCTCATGTTTCTGGCATGGATGCTTTTGCCCGCGCCCTCGAAGCTGCTGCAGCCATCCTGACCCGTTCGGATTATCTGAAGCAGCGTCAACAGCGTTACGCTTCCTTTGATAGTGGGGAGGGATCTGATTTT
>DFUR01000026.1 GCA_002380425.1 Bacteroidales bacterium UBA4181 | reverse complement strand
CCATCCCCAGAGCATCACAAGCAGCATCAGGCACGTCCTCATGGTACAAGATTACAGCAGGCCCAGTTCCAGCAGCGCTTCCTCGGAGATCATATCCCGTGTCCAGGGTGGGTCGAACACCAGGTTCACCGCCACGCCCCGGACCCCTTCCACAGAACCGACTACCTCCCGCACATCGTTCAGCAGGTCATCAGCCACGGGGCAGTTTGGGGCGGTAAGGGTCATCTTGATGGTCACAAAGTCCTCCTCATCCACGTCAATCTCGTAGATTAACCCCAGGTCATAGATGTTGACGGGAATCTCGGGGTCGTATATGGTGCGCAGCACCTGGACGATTTTGGTCTCTTTTTGCAGTAAATCGTTCATACACCAGCTCAGTGTTATTTGTCCATAGTGTCCTTGGCCTGAAAGGCCAGGGCATACATCTTCATCTGTTTGACCATGGAGAGTAGTCCGTTGGACCTTGTGGGCGAAAGGTTTTGTCTTAACCCTATGGCATCAATGAAGTACAGGTCGGTTTGCAGAATCTCCCCAGGCGTTCTTCCGGAAAGCACCCGCATCAGCAAGGCGATGATGCCCTTGGTGATGATGGCATCGGTTTCTGCCTGGAACAGCACCCGCCCATCCTCGTAGCGGGCTGTGAGCCACACCCTCGACTGGCATCCGTTGATGAGATACTCATTGGTTTTGTACTTCTCCTCCAGGGGGGGCAAATCCTTGCTCAACTCAATGAGATAATCGTATCGGTCCAGCCAGTCATCGAACACTTCGAATTCCCGGATGATCTCGTCTTGAACTTCATTTAGTGTCATAGCCATTCATAAACAATATTTATGCCGTGTACCTTTCGAATTTTCGGGAGAGTGCAAACAGGATGGTGGCCGAAAGGAGACAACAAGCCACAAAAATAAACCAAACTTGCCACAATTCGAGGCGCTCCCACAACGAACTGCCCACAAACAACAACTGGTTGCCAACAGCGATGGAACACAGCCACAATCCTTGTGACAGACCCCGGAAACGGGCGGGTGCAATTCTGGACACAAACGAGATACCCATGGGGTTCAGGAACAGCTCCCCCCAGGTGATGATGAAGTACGACCAAAAGAGCCAGTAGGGGCTCACCCGGTCGGGACTTCCTGCAGCGTCCAGTTCTCCCGGGGCCGGCAGCCCGATGGAGCAGAACAGCAACACCAGGAAGCTCACGGCCGAGAGTAGCATCCCGATGCCAATCTTGCGGGGAGCCGAAGGCTCCTTGCCCCGCTTGTTCAGGTAGGAGAAAAGCCCCACCACAAGGGGGGTGCAGGCCACAACGAATATGGGATTGAATTGCTGGAAAATCTCTGGGTCTAGGGTCATCCATGGCTCAAAACGATGGTACTGCCACACCAGCGCAAGCCCGCCCCCGGTGATCAGGGCCCCTCCGGCTAGCCTCAGGACTGGCCGGAGCCTGCGTCGCAGGAGCAGCACCAGCCCGCCGGCCACGGTCGCCAGGGCGATCACCGAACGGACGTCGAACAACAGGTAGTTGAGCCTGTCCACCTGCTGCACGGTGTAATCTCTGGCGAAGAAGGTCATGGTGAGGCCATTCTGGTGGAAGGACATCCAGAAGAACACTACCACCAGCAATATCCATCCCAGAGCCACCATCCGCTGACGGTCCCTATCGGCATACGTTCGCTCCTCCAGGCTCGTTCTCCTCTCCAGGCTCGTTCTTTCCTCCAAGGTTGCCCTCCCCTCCAATTCCGGCTTTTCCTTCAGGCCTGTTCTTCCGGGTTCTGTCGGGCCTTCAGCCTTGACATCCGCCCCCGCCTCCGTCCCGACTGTCTCTGGGGTGCGCAGGTGTTTGCTGAAGAATACATAGGCAGCCAACGACAGAAGCATGGCTCCGGCAGCCACGGCAAAGGCAAGGTTGTAACCGGTGGAGAATACATTAATGTATTGGTGGGCGAAGGCTTCCAGGTCGGCCGGGAGGCTTCCCGATACCCGGCTAGCCATTTCGGCAAAGCCTTCGGTGTCGAACGGAGCTCCTGAGGCCAGGCTGGCGATGTATTGATGGCATTGTGCCGGCAGGGAGCTGTCATAGCTCAGCCCGTGGCTGTTCAGGTACCAGTTGCGCATTAGCGTGGCCGTCCCGGGGGCAAAAAACGCCCCGATGTTGATGCCCATATAGAATATGCTGAATCCCGAATCGCGCAGATGCCGGTACCGGCTGTTTTCGTACAGGTTGCCCACCATTGCCTGCAGATTCCCCTTGAAGAAGCCGTTGCCTACAGCGGTGATGAGCAGCCCCGCAACGGTGGTGGACAGCCCGATGCCTGGAATCATCATGATGGCATATCCTGCGGTCTTGGCCATAATGCCCCAAAGGATGGCCCGGTGCAGTCCCATCCTTTGGTCGGCAATCCATCCCCCTAACAGGGTGAGGCCATACATTAAGAAGTAGAATACACTGTATATGATCCCTGCCTGGGATACACTCAGGTCGAACCGGGCCTGCAAATACAGCACCAGCACGGCCATCATGGTATAGAATCCATAGCGTTCTCCCATGTTGGAAGCGAACGCTACATACAGACCTTTGGGGTGTCCCTGGAACATTTTGCGCAGTTTTTTGGCTTGCCAAACCTACATTTTTCCCGCGGGATTCACAAGACCGATTTTTTTTGCTCTTGCATCTGCTTCACCGCCACCAGATTGGAACGGGCTGTGGTTTTCTTTTCAAAAAAAGTTTGTATGGTGTTTTGTGGAGTTAAAAAAGGTAGTACATTTGCAACCGCTTTGGACGAGGCGCCGAGAGGTTCCGGGTTTAGGCGGAAAAAAAAGGGCAAAGATTTTGGAGAATATATAAAAGGCCTTATCTTTGTGCTCCCCGAAAAAATGGGGGGAAGTTCTTTGAGAATA
>DFUR01000036.1 GCA_002380425.1 Bacteroidales bacterium UBA4181 | reverse complement strand
GTACTATTTAGACAAAAGAAGGCCGTTTCACAGGCTTGAATGCAAAGAACCCCGAAAGTTGGATGAAAACTTTCGGGGTTCTTTGTGTTTACGGTCATACTCCGGACAGTTTTACTCCGGATCGGGGTAGCCAAAGTAGAAGAACAACTTTCGGGTAAAGGTACCGTCCACATTGTTGGGTTGGCTCATGGCTCCCAGACCACCCGGACGTTGGTTGATGGATATGGCCATCCGGGTGCCGGTGGGAGGGATGTGATCCAGGAAGGAGATGTCTCCGGCAGGCAGCGTGGGATGGGGGGTGGCCCCGTCCAGAGCGTAGAACTCAAAGAGCCTCAGGAACAGGTCTTTTTCATTGGAGACCATGAAGAACTTGCCCTCCACGGCATCCACCTCTGCCCATACCATATCGCTGAAGTAGCCTTTGAACTCCGGGTAGAACCAGGGGAATGCCCCGGTTTGGGTGTTGTTGTACAATCTTCCGCGTACATCAAAGGTAGTTCCCTGGGGCCGGTTCTTCCATACCCGGTAAGGTCCGTTCCCCAGCCATCGAATCCCGATGATGTGCTTTTCGGGATAATCAAAGGTAATCCCCGTGAAATCGTACGTACCCTTGAGGCTGTAGGAATAGTCCATCTCGAGCCATCCGGTAGGGTACATGGTCCAGCGGACATATTTTAAATCCCCATCGTAGAGGAATTCCAGCACCTGAGCATCCCCCTGTACGGAATGGTTCATCTCCCGGACCTTGGCCTTCCCGGCCACCAGCACCGGGCCATTGGTGAACTTGAGCTGGTTCTCGGCAAAGCGGTTGCGTAATTGTTTGATTTTGCCTGTCTTCTTGCTGAAGGTCACCGTAAGGCCATTGGCGGAAAGGTGGACCAGTGAGTCGGGCTGGGGTTGGGGGGCGGCTGTTCTCTGAGCCATCCCTGGGAAGGCAAACCGGCGGGTAAAGGTGTCAATCTCCGAATACACAGCGCTTCCGGGTCCTGTTTTGCGGATGAGCCCGGCAATGAGCTCGGTATTGGTGCGGATGCGGAAGGACCAATTCATCACTTCCTTACCGGCAGGGTCGGTGACCGAGAGCATCAGAGCATCAGAAGCTTTCCAGTTGGCAGGCAGGGGGAGCCGGATAAAGCCCGAATCGAATGGCGCCAGATCCGGGCCCCGGAAGGTCCCCTCCTGTTTCACCTCATGTCCGTCGGTAAGGTCCCCGGGTTTGCGGTATTTCACCAGTTGCCACCTAAAGGTACACTCTTTGAGGTTGGTGAAGTAGTAACGGTTTTCAACAGGAATGGTTCCGGTGAAACTGGATGGCAGTGTTTTCATTCCCAGTTTGACCGGGGAGAAGATCTCGCGGATGGCATAAAAACTTCCTTCTTTTTCGCGGTGAGGTCCCAGAATGCCATCGTTCGCATTGACCATCTGGGCATCGATCATATTGTTCCGGTCGGTGCGGACAACAGCCTCATCCAGCAAGGCCCACAGGAACCCTCCGGCCGAGCGGGGTGCGCGCCACATTAGTTCCCAAAAATCTTCCAGCGCTGCTCCGGCACCCCCGTCATCCTGACAGTGCAGGAACTCGGTGCACATATAGATCATGGTGTCGTTCAGGGTGCGCTGGACACTGGAGTAATTGGGATAGTGGTTGCAGTCAATGCCATTGATTTTGTGAAAACTATAGCTGGCATGAATCACAGTGCGTTTGGAGGGGTCGTAGAGGGCGTAGTCATCATCGAGTTCCCGGTTATGCCCCCCTTCGTTTCCGTTGCTCCAAAGCATAATCGAAGGGTGGTTGACATCCCGCTCCACCATCTCCTTCACCAGTTTAGAACCCACCGGGGTGTCATAGGCATTCTGCCACCCGGCAAGCTCATCAATGACATAGATGCCCAAAGAGTCACACAGGTACAGGAAGCGTTTGTCAGGAGGATAGTGGGAACACCTGATGGCGTTCATGTTCATGGCTTTGACCAGTTCAATGTCCTGCAGGGCCACGGCCCGGCTCAGCGTTCGGCCCGATTCCGGCCAGAATTCATGACGGTTCACTCCCTTCATCCGGATTTGTGTGCCGTTGAGGAAGATACCCTTTCCCCTGCGTACTTCAATGGTGCGGAAACCAAATACATCCTGAGCCTTATGCACGAGCTTTTTGCCGTCGGCAAGGGCTACCTCTACCTTGTACATATGCGGGGTTTCCGCGGTCCAGGTGCGTACAGCAGACACCTTTCCGGAGATTCGGGTAACCCCATCCCCCGCGGGAGCATTTCCCGTGAAGGTCGCCACTGTCTTCCCTTCATGGCTGAGGGTAGCCGTCAGGGCCATGGGTTTGGTTAGTCCGGTGGTACGCACATCCACCAGAAAACTTCCGTCTGCGCGTGCATCCAGAGCCATGTGGTCAATGTTCTGCCTGGGATAGCTGGCAAGATATACGGGCCGGAATATGCCCCCGAATACCCAGTAGTCTGCCCAGCGTTCGGCCAGGTTCACATCGTTATTGGCCGAGACCTTGCTGACGGTAACTTCCAGCAGATTTTTCCCGCCGAATACCAGCTTGTCCGTGATGTTGTACCGGAACTCGTAAAAGGCCCCCTGGTGGGTGTCTCCGGCCTTTTTTCCGTTGATCTTCACCTCGGTGTCGGTCATGGAGCCTTCAAAGACAATCCACACTTCCCGGTCCTTCCAGTCTGCGGGAACCGTGAACTGGTATTTGTACAGCCCCTGTTCTGTGGCGAACCGGAACTTGCTTCCGTAGGTCCAGAACTCCCGCCCGAAATTGTAGTTTCCAAAACCTTGCAGTTCCCAGCAGGAGGGCACCGGAATTGTAGTCCATTTGCCGCTGTTGTGTCCGGCCGTGCAATAAAACTCCCAGGGAACGGTGTGGTCTTTGTCAATGCCCGATAGGTATTGGATTTGGGTTTCAGCCTGAGCCAGTGTCGGAGCCATTGCCATGAGCATGCCCAGAAGCATGAGGAAGATCTTTTTCATAAGAGAGCAGTTTCGAAAGATTAATGTTGCCTGTAAATATAGGACAAAACTGAATCTTGCCTACCTTTATGCATCGTTAAAGAAATCATAAAATCAACAAATCACGGCAGTATGAACTTGATACAGAATATTCTTGGTGGTGCGTTCTGGACGATTTACCTTTCCGGGGTGGTTTGGGGTCAGCCTGCTTCGTCTGCACCTCAGGCACAGCTTCCGGCTCAGACCCGGACTCCGACTTCGGTATCGGTCGGAGTGCAGCAGCCCAAGCAGCAGCTGTCAGGATTCTCTGGCTATCTGGGCCTGGGAACCCTTCGGGCAACGGGTGCCTTCCGGAATTTCAAGACCCAGGCCGGCTATGGCAATGTGTACAAACCCCTTTTTGTTTGGGATCTGGGAGAATGGCGCTGGGCAGGATTTGAGCTGCAGGAGGGACTCATGATTCAAAAGGATGACACTACAGAACACCTTGCCCGGTTGGTTACGCCCTATGATGGGGATTTCACGTTGGAAGTAGAGTTTCGAAGGTCGTCGGTTTCAGGATATATGCAGGTTTTTCTGGGTGGGAACAATGATGTGGCCCATCCAGCACACTACCGGGTACTGTTCGGAGGCCCTGGAGATGCTGTGTGCCTGATAGAGCAACTCACCGGGACGGACACTCTGGCGCTCACCGGACGGGTTCCCTGTGCGTTGGAAACCAACCGCTGGTACACCATGAGGCTTGAAGCCACCTCCGGTCGTTTACGGGTGATGCTTGACGGAAGGCAGGTGCTTCAGTACACCCTGCCCGGGATAGCCCGTCAGGTCGTACGCCCCGAAGGCTATGATCTGGTGGTTGCTCCGGATGGCACCGGGGATTATGTGACCATCCAGGAGGCAGTGATGTCAGTGCGTGATTACACCCCCATCCCTAAAAAGATCTTCATTCGCAAGGGAGCATACCGGGAGAAACTGGTGATTCCTTCCTGGAAGTGTGACATCACCCTGGTGGGTGAAGACCGGGATGCGACCATCATCACCTGGAATGATCATGCCAACATCCGGGCGATGGGAACCTTCCGTACCCATACCCTGTTGGTACAGGGCAACGACATCACTCTGGAGAACCTCACCATAGAGAACAATGCCCCCCAGCTGGGGCAGGCGGTGGCTCTGCACGTGGAGGGTGATCGGTTTGTGGCCCGCAGATGCCGCATTCTGGGCAATCAGGATACGGTGTTCACCGGCAATGAGATGAGCCGCCAGTGGTATGAGGCATGTTATATTGAAGGCACTACTGATTTTATTTTTGGCCCGGCAACAGCCTGGTTTGAGCAGTGTGTCATCCACAGCAAACGGGAGTCCTACATTACCGCAGCTTCCACTCCTGCAGAACACCCCATTGGGTATGTGTTCAACCGATGTCAACTCACTGCTGCCTCTGGTGTTCAGCGGGTCTATCTGGGGCGTCCCTGGAGGGCCTATGCTGCCGTTGTGTTTCAGTACTGTGATATGGGTAAACACATCAGGCCCGAAGGTTGGGAAAACTGGCGCGATCCGGCCAACGAAAAAACAGCCCGGTATGCTGAGTACAACAACACTGGTCCGGGAGCCGATCGCTCAGGCAGAGTAGGATGGAGCAGGGAATTATCCCGGTCAGAGGCTTCCCGGGTAACCCTTCAGCAGGCGTTCCGGGGATGGAACCCCGGAACTTAGACTTTTGGATTGCGTTTGATGGCTTCCAGAGCCTCGCGTTCCACATGAGCGGGTTTGCCCTCGTAGATGGACATGTAGAAGTCCCGTTCTGATTTGATCAGGCTGACGTAGAAAAGAACCAGATTCTTGGTTTCGTTGAGCATGTTCAGATACAACACACTGTTGCGGGTGGACACTTCCTGCTTCTTGATCAGTTTCAACTGCCGTTTCTGCATTTTCTCCACCAGCTCAATGGCGATGTCCTTTTGGTGCTGCACATCCGTGAGGTTCTCGAATTTTCGGTTCTTCAGCACATGCAGCAGGGCATTGAAGAACACGGACACACTCTCGTTCAGGTTGCGGACATCTTCCTGTTGCTGGGGAATCAGTGGCGCGTGATTGTTGTTTACATGGGTATAAATCGGTCCGGTGATGTGTTTGAGGCACAACGCAGCCTCCCTCATGTAGTCCACCACTTGGATGTAGAAGTGGGTGGACTCGATGGAATCGTCCTGGAGCCGTACAATCACTTTGTATGAATTGTTTTTGATATCCTTGGTGTAAACGCCCAGTTCATCCACTTCGGCAGCGATGTCCTTCAGATCGCGGCGATCCTCCTTAATCAGCCCGTTCAGGGTGAGGTAGTACAACTTTGAAGAACTGATTACCACGGAGGTGATGTCCTCGCTGGTGGATTCAAAAACCAGAGGGGCGGATACGGAACGAGAGGCCTGGAGCATCTTGGACTCCTTGTCAAAAGTAACTTCTTCGTTGTTTTTGCGGTTTCGAAGATGGGATTTTACCAGAATATATCCAATCAGGGCCATAAACCCAATGATGGCGTAGATGTCAAACCAGTTGACAAAGAGAGAAATGAGAAATGCAAGCAGAAAGGCGGACAGAGCGGTAAGGAACCAGCCACTGATGACCGTGATAACCCCGGTGATTCTGTACACCGCGCTTTCCCGGTCCCATGCTCTGTCGGAGAGTGAGCAACCCATAGCCACCATGAAAGTCACATAAGTGGTGGAAAGAGGCAGTTTGAGGGCCGTTCCGCTAGCAATCAGAATGCTGGACACGACTAGAGTGACAGCTGCCCTGAGCTCATCAAAGGCCACATCTTCGCGCGATCGTTTGCGCTGCACAAACCGTTTTTCTACCCGCTCATGCACGGCATCGGGAGTGATTTTACGCAGGGAATTTCCCAGTTTCAGAGAGCCCCGGACCAGTGCCCGGGCCATCAGGCTGGATTCAAATCGTTCTTCGCCCGTTTCGTTTTGTTTGCTCAGCTGAACGGTGGTTTGAACAACTCTTCGGGCGCTCTTTGAAGTAATCAGCGTGAAAGCCATAATGATTCCGGCAATCAGCAGGAACAGTGTGGGTGTGCTGACGGGAGTTCCGAGAATCCCCATAGTCAGGGCATCCGGAGCGGCTCCTGATGCAGCAAAGTGTTTGAAGGATTCCAGCCCGGCCAGAGGTACCCCGATGAAATTGACCAGGTCGTTCCCGGCAAAGGCCATCGCGAGGGCAAAAGTTCCGGTAAGAATGATGATTCTGAGAATATTCACCCGGAACAACCAGTAAAGGGTCTGGAGGAGGGAGGTAAAGAATACAAAACAAATTCCCAGCAATTGCATGGTATGGGTGTTCATCCATGCCACAAACTCGGGCTTCATAAAGGTGGCTCCCTTGGCCCCCTTAATCAGCATGAAGTATATGATAAAGGTGATGGCAATACCTCCGAAAAGACTCCCAAACATCCGCATTGGGCGCCGGTAGTTGAAGGTAAAAATGAGTCTAACCAGGTACTGGATGGCAGCCCCAAACGAAAAGGCGATGGCTACGGAGATGAGGATGCCGCTGATAATGGCCAGTGCCTTGCTGGTGTTGATGTATTGGGTAAGCTCGGCAATGCTGTGTCCGTCAGAAGTGATTTTATACAGGGCCATTCCTACGGAGGCCCCCAGCAGGTCAAACACGATCGAGACCGTGGTCGATGTGGGCAGCCCCATGTCGTTGAATATGTTCAGCAACAGAATGTCGGCAATCATGACACTGAAGAAAATCACCATGATCTCTGAGAACACAAACTGCCCGGGCATAAAAATTCCGTTGCGGGCAATATCCATCATGCCTCCCGAGAAAGTTGCCCCCAGCACCAGGCCAGCGCAGGCGATCACCATAATCACGGTCAGGGAGGCGGCCTTTGAACCCACAGCGGCATTCAGAAAATTGCAGGCATCATTGCTGACTCCGACAGCGAGGTCAGAAATCGCGAGGAGTAAAAGAAAAACGACGATAATGATGTAGAAAATTTCCATATCAAAAGGCTGGATTCAAGGAATGATTCTCATAAGCAAAAAACACCCAAATTTATGACCTGTCCGCTCAGCCAATGTTAAGCGAATGTTAAAAAATTGTTAAGCGCCCGGAAATTTCAGAGACTGGTCATCAGGACACAGAGCTGGTCCTGCAGTTGGGTGGCCTGCGCCGCACTGCCCGCATAGCCCCGGATCATGATGGCAAACGCAAGCAGGGTGCCATCGGGCCGCTCAGCATATCCTGCCAGGCAACTGGCTCCCGTGAGGGTGCCAGTTTTGGCATATACCTTTCCGGCAGCAGATGTACCCAGCATCCTGTTTTTCAAGCTGCCATCGGTTGCGGCTACGGGAAGGGCCCGCTGGAGCATGGCCAACCATTCAGAGTTGTGAAAACCTTCCCGGAGTGCCCGAACCAGTTGTGCAGGGCTCAGTGCGTTGTAGAAGGACAGTCCGGAGCCGTCCGTAAGACGATAGTCACTGCTCCCATAGCCCCATGTTGCCATCATGCGGCCAATCTGTGCCAGACCGGCAGCGGTTGCGGCCGCTGGGGTGGCATGCTCCTTGCCCAGGGCCAGAAGCAACATTTCGGCATTGAGGTTGTCGCTGTTCTTGAGCATGGGAATGATGATCTGATTACGGGAACGGGTTACTTCTCCCAGGACCAGAGCCTTCGGCGGGCTTTTCACGAATCCTGTGTGTTGTTTCCGGATGCGTATGTCTTGCTGTTCCATCAGGCTGCGGAATAACGCTGCTGTGTATTCAGGTGTTTTGGGATTTTCGGCCGGAGTACCCTGATAAAGGGTGCAGAGAGCACTGTCTGCACCGGTCAGGGCCACGCCTTTGTTCACGGGCAGGGCACTAAGCCTGGGCAGGAAACGGTAGGGAATGTCATCCCATGACCAGCCCTTTCCCCAGGGAAGGGGAACCACCGATGAAGTGTCGGCATACACGGTTCCGGATATGCGCCGGATGCCCCTTTTTTTGAGAGCCTCCACCAGTTTGAGCAAATCGGCAGAGGATAGTTCCGGGTCGGCATCCCCTCTGAGAATCAGATCTCCACGGAATGACTTTCTGCGCTGTGATCCGGAACCAAGCAGGATTGTTCGGGAAACCATGGTGTCCGGCACGCTGGCAGCTGCCAGGGCTACCAGAATTTTTTGGGTGGAAGCCGGGGTGAAGAGTTTTTCGGCATTCTTGCTGAAAAGAATGCTGTCGGCACAAAGGTCATAAAAAAGGATCCCGGCCGAAGCCTGCCGGAGCAGTTCATGAGCACTGAGCAAACTGTCAGTAACTCCCATCAGACGGAGGTTGCTTGCTTGCCTGGTGCTGTCAGGAGTCGTCCCTGAAACGGGGAGAATAGAGAGGAACAGCAGGAAAAACAAAAAGATAAATAAACGGCATGGAGATTGCATGCGAAACTTTTGGCGTATTCACAAAAATATGAAAAAATATCACCAAAAGGTGTATTTTTGTTCCGGTTTTTGTAATTATTAAATCATCTGCTTATACCCTACTTCTATGGAATTTTTATCAAAACGAATTGCTGGTTTGTCTGAGTCTCAAACGATGGCGATGAATCAGAAAAGCAAGGATCTGCAGGCCCAGGGGATTGACATCATCAATCTGAGTGTGGGAGAGCCTGACTTCTTTACTCCTGATCATATCAAGGAGGCGGGGAAAAAGGCTATTGACGACAATTTTTCGTTTTATTCTCCTGCCGAAGGGTATATGGATCTTCGTCAGGCGGTGGCAAAAAAATTCAAGGTTGAAAACGGGCTGGAATACACGCCCCAGCAGATTATTGTTTCCAATGGAGCCAAACATTCCCTTGCCAATGCAATTCTCTCCCTGGTAGATGATGGCGATGAGGTGATCGTTCCTGCTCCTTATTGGGTTACCTATGTAGAGTTGGTAAAACTGGCCGGTGGGGTCAATGTGGTCATCCGTACCCTGCCGGAGCATAGTTATAAGCTGACTCCTGCCGAGTTGGAGCAGGCCATTACACCCAAGACCAAGGCCCTATTGCTGTGCTCTCCTTCCAATCCTACCGGAAGCGTGTACAGCAAGGCAGAGCTCAAGGCCCTTGCCGATGTGTTGCTCAGGCACCCCGGAATCTTTGTGATTGCCGATGAGATCTATGAGCACATCAATTTTGTGGGTGGACACGAAAGTATTGCCCAGTTTGAGGGAATGCTGGAACGTACCGTGGTGATCAACGGGGTGTCCAAGGCTTATGCCATGACCGGATACCGCATCGGATATATGGCTGGACCATTGTGGCTGGCAAAGGCTTGCGGCAAGTTGCAGGGTCAGTTTACTTCTGGTCCTTCGTCCATCGCTCAGCGCGCTGCTTATGCCTGTCTGACCATGGATGCCTCCTTTACCCGCGAAATGAATGTGGCGTTCCGCCGTCGCCGTGACCTGGTTATGGAAGGATTGTCGCGTATTCAGGGATTGACCTGCGTCCGTCCCGACGGGGCCTTCTATGTGTTCCCCGATGTGAGTTCCTTCTTTGGCAAGAGTGATGGTAAGATTACTGTGAAGAACGATACAGATGTGAGTTTGTACCTGCTTGATCAGGCTCATGTATCCACCGTTCCCGGGGATGGCTTTGGTGAACCCAATTGCATCAGGCTTTCGTACGCTACCTCGGATGAGAAACTCGTCCGGGCCATGGAAGCACTCAAAACAGCCTTTGATCGTCTCAGATAATTGTGTATATTCACCTGGTGGAAATACTCACGGTTTCCCCGTGGGTATTTTTTTATGAATTCATAAATGCAAGGCTATGAAGCGACTGAATAATGTATGCAGGGTACTTGTTCCCTCACTTTTTCTGGTTATTCTTCTGGCGGGTTGTTCTGCGACAAAAGGAGCACTTCAAAATTTTAATCTGTTTTCACTGGAAGACGACAAGCAGATGGGCTATGAAATGGCCCTGCAAATCAAACAAAACAGTGATAACGAATATCCCTTGCTGGACACCGTCCGATATGCGGGGGCCTATACTCATCTGAGAGGTATTTTTAATACCGTTCTGAATTCAGGCGGTCTTACCTACCGCAATGATTTCAACTGGCGGATCTACATCATCAACAAGGATGTCAAGAACGCCTTTGCGGTTCCCGGAGGCTATATCTTTATTTACAAGGGATTGATTGACTACCTGGACAATGAATCCCAACTGGCCGGGGTGATTGCACATGAAATTGCCCATGTGGACCGCAGGCACTCCAGCAAGCAGATTTCCAAACAATACGGCACTCAGTTGCTGATATCTCTTTTCTTGCCCCAGGATGCGAACGAGTATTTGGCTGCCCTGGCCGCTGTCGGGAACAGTCTGGTTCAGCTTTCCTTCAGCCGCACGGATGAATATGAGGCCGATGCCGTGGGTACCTCCCTGATGGCCAAGACCAAATACGATCCCTATGAGACAGCAGGCTTTTTTAAGAAGATGATGGATGGACAGGCCGCCACCGGGCAGGCCTTTGATTTTCTGAGTACGCACCCTTCGGATGATAAACGCATCGCCAGTATTCAGGCTCTTTGTACTTCACTTGGAGTGCAACCCTTCACCGATGCACAGAAGAGAATTCATGTCACCAATCTGAACGCACTCAAGACCAAGCTCAAAACCCCTTCCAGGTAGTGCCTTACTCTGTTTCTCGGGGCAGGACAGAGACTAAGTTGGCGCCAGAAAACCATGCATACGAAGGTAGTCAGAGGAAACCTTCTGTTTGCTATAATTTCCGGTGAACGTAGCTGCCGTAGTCGGGGATTACCCGTTTGTATTCCTGGTCAAAGAGAGGGGAGGAGATGGCGAAGTCAGCGGTAGCACGGGAGCAGGCTGTTACCACATTATAGAGGGTGGCAATCCGCAGCAGGGCTTTCACATCCACATCATGGGGTTGTTGTTGCATGGGGTCCCAGAAGAAAATAAGCATGTCAATATCTCCGTCACAGATAAGCGAACCCAGTTGCTGATCCCCCCCCAGAGGGCCGGATTTCAACAGCGTGATGTTCAGGGTGCGGGTAATGCTCTCGGTAGCCATCTTGGCGCGCAGGGCCTGCTCCACGAGCTTCCCGGTGGTTCCGGTACACACCAGACGGTGGCGAATCAAGGTTTCCCAGTTCCACTCGGCCCATTCGATCAGGTCTGCTTTGCGGTTGTCATGCGCTACCAAGGCTATGTTCTTTACCTTTTTCATGGGTTGCCGGTTATTTGTCGTTGTAACGCATATTGTGAAACACATTCTGGACATCTTCGTCCTCCTCAAATTTTTCCAGGAGCTTTTCGATTTCGGCCATCTGATCCTCTGACAGTTCCTTGGTCTCGGAGGGAATGCGCTCAAACTCTCCGCTGGTGATCTCAAATCCATGCTCTTCAAGGTACTTCTGAATCTTTCCGTATCCTTCAAAGCCACCGTAAATGATGATTTCTTCTTCCTCAGCGAATATTTCGTCCACCCCGAAATCTATCAGCTCCAGTTCCAGTTCTTCCAGATCCACTCCGTCCTTCTGTCTGACTTTGAACACGCACTTGCGTTCGAACATAAAGGCAAGACACCCGGTGGTGCCCAGGGAGCCGTTGTACTTGTTGAAGTAACTCCGGACATTGGCCACCGTACGGGTGTTGTTGTTGGTCATGGTCTCCACCACGATGGCAATCCCGTGGGGACCGTAGCCTTCGTAAACGATTTCCTTATAATCATCTGCCTGCTCTTTGGAGGATGCTTTCTTGATGGCTCGTTCAACATTCTCCTTAGGCATATTGGCGGTTTTGGCCATCTGTACCAGTACCCTCAGTCGGGGATTGGTTTCCGGGTCAGGACCTCCGGCTTTGACCGTGATGGCAATTTCTTTTCCCAGTTTGGTGAACGTCTTGGCCATACTGTCCCATCTTTTCATCTTTCTAGCCTTGCGGTATTCAAATGCTCTTCCCATGGTGAATAATTCTGTACGTTTATAACTGTTTTTTATGCTCTATTCTGATACGGGCATCCACCACCTTCAGGTCGTTGCCCAGTTGCATCAATGGGTTCAGATCCAACTCCTTGATCTCTGTAGCAAAACGGAGCAGGGTAGATAGCCGGACGATGATCCCGGCAAACTGTTCCTCGCGTATGCCTGATTGTCCCCTGGCTCCCCGTATAATAGGGTATCCTTTCAGGGACCGTATCATAGACAATGCTTCACCGAATGACAGCGGTGCCAGTCCGGAGGCCGTGTCCTGCAAAATTTCCACAAATATACCACCCAATCCGCAAATCACCACATGTCCAAACCGATCTTCGTAGCTGGCGCCGATAAAAAGCTCCGGTCCCTGAAGCATGGGTTGGATGATGACAGATGGAACCTCCGGAAGGGCCATCAATCTGCGGAATTCTTGCCGCAATTGTGCTCTGGAGCGAACATGAAGTACCACCCCTCCGATATCGGTCTTGTGCGCAGAGCCGGATATCTTCACTGCGAGCGGATACCCAATCAGGGACGCTTCACGGAGCAGGCTCTCTTCCTCTGCCGATTCGGCCTGAGGTGCCAGGGGAATACCCGCAGCCCGGAGCAGTGTCCGCACAGCGTGTTGGGGCATGTGCCCGTTGGGGCAAGCCTGCAACAAGGCCCTGATTCCGGGTAGGTCGATGCCGTCCAGAGAGAGAGTTTCTTTTTGAGGCGGAGGAGTATTGCGCACTTTCAGTACCGCGGTACCCAGGATTACCTCATCAGAGAAGTTCACATGTCCCTGGCGCACAAACGCCTGAACTTCCTCTGAAGCAGTGACTACCGAAGGAAGGATAGGAAATATGGGTTTGGTGCCTGTCAGCATCTTCTGATGCAACACTTCGTAGGCATCAAACACCTTGGTCAGTCCCGGGGTCCCAAAAATCACCATGATGCCGTCAGCCTCCGGAAACTGCTGTTCGCAGAAGTCTATGGCAATGCCCAGATGTTCTGCTGTTCCGGTGGCCAGAATATCAATGGGATTTCCAGTAGAAGCTCCCGGAAGTAAAAGTTTGCGCAGGATCTCCTGCCCCTGGACAGGAATCGCCGGGATGGTCAGGGACCCCTCCGAAAGGGCATCGGTGAGCATCACTGCCGGCCCTCCCGCGTGGGTGATGATGGCAAACCGGGAGCCTTTGAGCTCTTTGAGGGTGAAAATGGCTCCAACAGTGGCCAGTTCTTCACGGCCGTAGCACCGCACAATCCCGGCCTTTCGGAATAGGGCCTCCACTGCGGAATCTCCGCTGGACATTGCTCCGGTGTGGGAGGATGCTGCCCTTTTCCCGGCATCTGAGCTGCCTGCCTTGATGGCAGCGATCCTGCAGCCCTTGCGAATCAGGGACGAGGCATGGTGTAGCAATGCATCGGGATCCTTGATGTGCTCAATGTACAGCAATTTGATTCTGGGGCTGGTGCGTGGATCAAAATGCAGATCCATCCACGCCAGGATATCTTCAACGCCTGTTTGAGCGGCATTGCCCACAGAGAATATGTGTGCAAACCTCAGACCCTTGGTGATGGCCGATTCCAGCAGATAGACCGCTGTAGCCCCTGAACTGGAAATCAGGTCGCAGCCAGAAGGGTCCAGGAGGGGGATGGGGGAGGTAAACACGCTGTGGTGCACCGGGGTGAGCACCCCAATACAGTTGGGTCCGATGAGGCATCCACCAGTGTGCTGAACGCTCTCACGCATTCTTTCTTCGAGTATGGCCCCTTCCGGGCCCGATTCCCTGAATCCGGCGGAAAGCACAATAAAGGCCCGCGTGCCCTTGTGCGCAGTCAGATACTCCACAACGTCCGGACAAAGAGCTGCCGGAATGGCCAAAACAGCCAGATCTACCCGGGGCAGGTCCTGGATGTCACGATGGCAGGGAATGCCTTGGACCTCAGTCTCTCTGGGATGCACCACATAAAGTGCTCCCGGATACCCTCCGGCAATCAGATTGGACAATAACTTCCCTCCCGGTTTGGTCTTTTGGTTCGACCCCCCGATGACAACGATGCTTGCAGGATGGAGCAGCGGTTGGAGGTTCATGGCTGTGGTTTGGCTGGGGGATAAAAAAGGCCGTTCCCCGGTAATGAGCAGAACGGCCTTTGATGAGTACCCTTGCGGGTTAGTAAAATTTCGACCGGAGGTCTTTCACTTTGGCCAGTTCTCTGAGGGTTTGGATGGCTTCGGTGGTGGAGCGGCTTTCGTAGGCCATTTTCAGGCGGTTCACCGCAATATCCAGTTCGGGGGTGGTGTCCCTGACGGCTGCAACCTCAAGTAGGTACACTCCGTTAAAACCCTTAACAGGAGACGAAAGTGTATTGACGGGCAGAGCGGAAGAGGCTGCTACCAGATTGGGTTCCATCCCGGCATCAGGTACGGAGTAGGAAGCGAAACTGATATTTTTTGCTTTCATCACCGGTGCGCCCAGAGACCCGGCAACCTCAAGCAGGCTCGATTTGTCTTTACTGGATTCCGCAAGTTTCTTCATGATTTGCTCGGCCTTCTTGTCTTTGCGGACTTGTACCTCGACTTCATTCCGGACCTGAGCCAGAGGAGCCTTCTCCTCGTCCCGTACCGCCGACACCCGGGCTACAACGTAGGCGTTGTCCAGAGAGAATACTTCGGAAATATCATCCTGATCGGACTGGAAAGCCCAGCGCACAATCTGCCGGGCATTGCCCAACAGACCTATTTTGCTGTCGTTCTCCCGCAGGTAGTTGGCACTAAGGACGCTGTAGTTGCTTTTCTTTGCAGCTGCAGCGAAGGCTTCTGCGGTACGGTTTTCGGCGGCAAAACGACTCGCCTCGGTGTACAGTTTCTGCATGGTTTCCGAACTGGCAATCACGTTTTTCTGGAGCATAACCACCTGAGCTTTTTTCACCCCGGCACTTCGGTCCGTGACCTGAACTACATGAAACCCAAACTGAGTTTCTATCACAAACACTTCACCCTGGGGGCGGGAGAAGATGGCTTGATCAAATTCAGGAACCATCATGCCCGAGGTAACCCAGCCCAGATCCCCGCCATCCGGAAGGGAACCCTGATCGGCCGAAAAAGAAACGGCCTGAATGGCGAAGTCTCCCCCGTTGGCAATCACGTTCTGCAGGCTGTCCGCCAGACTGCGGGCCTTGGCTATTTCTATTTGGTTGTTGGCCTTGGGCTGAATGAGGATGTGTCTTGCGCGGACAGAATCGGGCACATTCACCATTTGGATGAGCTTGGCAATGATTAGAGCATTGCCTTCTTCATAAGGGCCCACTGTAGTCCCCGGTGCTGCATCAAACAACGATGCTGCCTGAACAGGAAGTTCGGCAGCTGTATAATTCTGCAGGGCATAAGGAGCATCAGAATTGAGGGACACAAATTGCTGATCGTTCGTGCTGGTTTCAAATTCCGTTTTGATTTTCTGGGTTTCCTTCAAGGCCTTTTCGTGGTCCTGAGCCGATGGAACGGTTTGGAAAGCAACGTACTCCACATCACGGGAGGGTTGTTGCTTCCAGTTGAGCGGGTGCTCGTTGTAGTACTTCTTGAGGTCGGCAGTGGTTACCATCACGGAGCTGTCCGGGATCAGGTTGTAACGCTGTACGATGAAGTCGAAGTCCACTGTTCTGCTGTTGGCTGTTGCCTCCTCTCTGGCCATAAAGCCGGGCACAAACAAGCCTTTACGGATTAGGTTGCTGTATTTGCTGATGAGCTGGTCATTAAGAATCTGCGATTCCATGAAAGTCCAGTATGCCAGTTGTTGTCCGGAGGGGTCCTGGTTCATGTTCTGCAGAAAGTTAAGCAGTACCGAACGGTTGAAAGCACCGGTTTGAGGGTCGGTGAACATTTGACGAACTGCCTGGTGAGGGTTGTCTCCCTGGACGAGGTCAAAGAGTTCGTCGTCGGAGACAGACAGGCCCAGTTTGTCAAACTCTTCCCCGAGGATGATTTCAGAAACCATCATCTCGAACGCCTGTTCCCGAACATACTCCATAGCCTGTTCGTTCAGGGCTTCGGAGCCATTGCTCAGCTTGACAAATTCGGAGACTTCTTCAATCTTGGCTTCCAGGTCCTGGATGGAAATGGATTGTCCTTTGACCTTGGCCACATCCATACGTGAACCGGAAATGGATGAACCGCCCGGGCCGAGCAGGTCACCCAGGATAAATGCGAACAACGCAAGCCCGATGATGATGGTAATCACCACACCGCCCTTGGTTCTGATGTTTTCAAGAATCGCCATTACTCAGAAAATTTGTTTATAAATCAGTCCAGATTTTTGAAGTGACGAAGATACTTATTTTTTGTACTTCCCCGTTTGTTTTCCATATTTTTTCCGTATGAGGCTGCGGGATGTGCCTAAATTCGTGTACGTTTGCAGCCTATGTTGCAGATTGACCACACCCTTGTTTCGCGCGACCTTCTGGAGGTGCGCTTTTGTTGTGACCTCGGGGATTGCCGGGGCCGTTGCTGCGTGGAAGGCGATTCAGGAGCTCCCCTGAGTCCGGATGAAATCCCAATGATGGAGGCATGCCAGGATCAGGTCCGTCCCTACCTGTCACAGGCCGCCCTGGACGTTCTGGATCGGGTTGGGGTGTGCGTGACGGATGCTGACGGAGATGTGGTCACCCCGCTGGTGGAGGGCCGGGAGTGTATCTACACCGTATTCAGCGGTGATCAGGCAATGTGTGCCTTTGAACTGGCTTTTCTGGATGGGAAATCTACGTTCCGCAAACCCCTGTCATGCCACTTGTATCCGGTGCGGATTACCTCCTACCGGGATTATGACGCGGTGAACTACCACCGCTGGGACCTCTGCAAGGCCGCCTGTCGTCTGGGAGCAAAAAAAGAGGTTCCCCTTTATGTGTTTCTCAGGGAACCTCTGATCAGAAAATACGGTCCTTCGTGGTATGAGCAGTTATGCTATGCCGCCTCGCATCTGGAGCCTTAACGTTTTCCCGGAGCTCCGGACATGGGTAGGGTGCCCAGGGGGCCAAACTGGTACACCGGAATCAGGCTTTTGATCAACACGCCCTGGGTTGATCCGAGAGTTATCTCGGTCAATACCGGGAAGCGGTAGTACAACAGGTCCTGTCGGGTAATGTCGGTTGTCTGGGTACCGTTTGTGTCCGTTCCGATGGTTTCATAGTAGTACTCCCTTAGCCCGTCTCCGGGTTTGTAGGATATCCCCCTGCTTTCGGAAAAATAAAAAACCGGGCCACCCATTCCGGGCGTTTTGGGCACGAATGAAAAGGAATAGACCGCCGATTTGGAAACCCGCACCCCCGAAAACAGGGACAAAAGCTGTTCCTCCTGCTCCTTAAGGGCTACCAGAGCCGTTTGAAGGGCCACTCCTTCGGGGTAACTGTCCACATCCCCGATGAGCAGATGAAACCGCTGATCGCGCAGATTGTAAATCTGGTTGGCTGCATCCTGAGCCTTTTCCTGAAGCGTCTTTTCAACCACCTTGGGCTGGAGTACAGGAACCCGTACAAAAGAGGTGTCAGTCATCACCGTTCGGAACAGCGTGTCCACCTTCTCGGTAGTGTGTCCCCATGCGGCCAGAAAGGCAACATCCGAAAGAGAAATCTCATTCTGGGATCTCAGGTTGTTTTCCAGTACATTTGCTGCAGAGGGATCCACAATCACTCCCGAGGAAAGTACCTTGATCAGGGTGTTGAGATTCTCAGGGTACGTGGTAAAAGAGAGGGCACAGAGTTTTTGCACATCAGCTTCCCTAAGCTCTTTCATGCGGATATCCTCGATATTCCATATCTCTGAGTCCCGGTTCGGAACATTCCGGAGTCCGAGCATCTTTTCGGCAAAGTCAGCGTACGGGCCTTTACGGATCACGGTACGGGAAACCGTGACGTCCACCATCACCCGGGTGCGGGGTAGCGCATACATCAGGGTCGTGCTTTCTACTTTTGGCGCCGCATGCAAAGGGGCCCCGCAGAGGACAAACAACAACAAAACAGCCCCCGGAATGAGGGATATCAGGGAAAAACGATTCATGAGGCTGCTCACTTAATCTGCACCGATTGCATGATGCCCAGAATCACATCCTGGTATGCAGACGATTTGAGGGTTTCATAAACGCCCATCATGGAGTAAGCATTGTCCCCGATGATGCGGGTGCGATTTTCCACGGACACCATGAATACACTCAGTCCACCGGAACCCCGGGTAACCTGGAATTTTCCGGCTTCGTCCTTGTAGAGTTTGTTCTCGGTCACTTCAAAATTGGCAAGCATCGTCTTCAGGCCGTCCTCAACATTGTATGCCAGTTCCTTGAGGGATTTCTTGGGCTCGTTGGGGGTCATGGTCAGCCGTACATGCTCAGCAAAGTTATCCTTGATGGAGTCGTCAGCGGGAGAAAGAAGTTTGAATACCACGCCCTCTTCACCGACGGTGTCCAGCTTCCAGTTTGCAGGGCATTTCACGGAGTAACCATCGCCTTCAATGGTTTGCCAGTCAGAGGGAACGTCCACCATTTGTTCGGTCTCTGCACTTTCGCAGGAAACAAGGAACAAGGGAACAAGGCACAAAAGCAACCAGATTTTTTTCATTGTGTTATGATTTTGAGTTAAATGTTAAGAATGACTTGCCCAAAAATGCTGCGATATCACTGGCCATCAGGGCTTCCTGTCCAAGTTCGGAGGCGGCAAGGTCCCCGGCCATCCCGTGCAGAAAAACACCTGTAAGCGCTGCATCCTCCGCAGCATACTTCTGTGCCAGCAAAGATAAAATAATTCCGGTTAATACATCACCACTCCCGGCAGTGGCCATCCCGGGATTTCCGTTTGTGTTGAAAAAGTAGTCCCCGCCCGGAAGGGCTATGCCTGAATATCCTCCCTTGAGCACAATAATCACCCGGAGTTTTTCAGCAAGCGCGCGTTGTTTGAGGTGTCGTTCCCACGGGTTGGCGGACGTTCCTGCAAGCCTGTCGAACTCGCCCGGATGAGGGGTCAGGATGGTTTGTTCCGTAAGCATTCGTTGCATTTCCGGGGCTGCGGCCAGCAGGTTCAAAGCGTCGGCATCCAAAACCAAAGGCCCTTTCCAGACTTCCAGAAGATGCTTCATGGCCTCGGCCGTTTCAGGATGGGTGCCCATGCCTGGCCCGATGCCAAGCGCTCCAAAAGTTCGCCCCAGAGGAACATCCGTTATCCGATGTGGATGCCGGTCATACTGACACATTCCCTCGGGTACGGTACTCTGCTGGATGGCACAAACCTCGGAGGGAGCGTGCAAGGTCAGTAACCCTCCGCCAGCCCGCATGAATCCCTTGCAGGCGAGGACAGCTGCGCCAGCTTTTCCCAGGCTTCCGGCAACCAGGAGGGCGTGGCCGAATTGATTTTTGTGGGCAAACCGGTCCCGCGGATGGATCAGTGGGGCAATCCGGTCAGGAGTCAGCCAGTGATACGGGCTGTGTATCTGTCGGTGCATATCCTCATGAAGGCCGATGGGTAATACAAACCAACGCCCGGTGAATGGCGCCAGATGTGGGAAGAAAAAGGCCCTCTTGGGAAATTCAAAACTCAGGGTGCAGGTGGCCCGAACTGCAGTGTCAGGAATAGTACTGCCGTCATCGCTCAGGCCCGAGGGCATGTCTATGGCAATGATGTGCCCCGGATGGCTGTTGATGTGTTCCGTGATGGCGGCAGCATCTCCGGACAAAGGACGGGAAAGTCCTGTCCCGAAAAGGGCATCGACCACCACAGCGTGGGGTGGAACCGGGAAAATTTTCCGTTGGTTCCATGGATCCCAGGTGCCTCCTGCGCCGGTCCAGCGCGACAGATTCACCGCTCCGTCCGGGGAAAACCGGTCGGGAGAAGTGAGGAGTACCACCCGAACCGGGTATCCTTGATCCTGCAGTTGCCGTGCGATAGCCAGGCCGTCTCCGCCGTTGTTTCCGGGTCCGCAATAAACCACAAACGGGGTGGGTACCGGGTATCGGCTGCACAGCCAGCGGGTACACTGCAGGGCGGCGCGCTCCATCAGGTCAACGGAGGACACCGGCTCATGCCGGATGGTGTAGGCGTCTGCTTCCCTGATTTGTTCTGCGGATGGTATCTTCATGGGTTCCCTGTTGGATGACAGACATGAATTACGGAGGTCAGGCCGTATCGGGTTTCCGGTGTTTCCATCGTTTGTGGGACCACAGCCAGGATTCGGGGGACTGACGGATATCCTGTTCCAGCAGATGTACGTGAGCCTCAGTAATCTCATTGGTGCTGGTTTCTGCCCCGCGCATACAGATAGGCGTGACCACAATTTCATAGTGCCCTCTGGATACCCTGTGTATCGCCGCGTACATGGCGGCCATGTTGAGTTTTACAGCAAATTTCTCCATGCCCAGAAATACAGCGCTGTCCTGTCCCAGGAATTTTGTCCAGTACTCAATGGCTGTTGCTTTTGGAGACTGGTCAATGATAAAGCAAACGACAAACCTTCTGCCGGATTGGTGAAGCCTCAAAATGGGCTTCATGGCGTTCTTCATGGAGATAAGCTCGGTTCCAAACCGCTGGCGGAGGGTGAGCATCAACCGGTCAGCGATGGGATTTCGCAAGGTATGATAGAGGGATACCATGTGAAATGAAGTGTGTCCCTCCAGGGAGGCCAGATACTCCCAGTTGCCAAAGTGGCCAGTGGCCACACACACACCGTTGACATCTTCAGGCAGATTCTCCAGAACCTCGGGGTTTCGGACACGGAGCAAGCGGGACATCTGTCGTTTGCTCCTGCCAAACATTTTGATGGTTTCTACCAGTTGGTCGCATAAGTTACGGTAAAATTTCCGGGCAATTTTCTGCCGCTCTTCCGCGGTTTTCTCGGGGAATGCCAGTGCCAGGTTGTGTTCTACTACCTTGCGGCGGTATCTGAACAGATGGTACACTGCATAGCTGAGTACATCCGACAAACCATATAGCAGCCATACGGGCAAGAGGGCCAACAGCCGGATTCCGGAGTAGCATAACCAATAGAGTGTACTTTGGAACAAATTCATTGGGACACAGGTGAACATGCAAAGATATACATTTCGAACGAAGAGTTTTTCAAAGAGTGCGTGATTAAAACGCTACAGTTGCTGCTGCAGATGTCGGATAATTTATTATTTTGATACCCTCAATCGAAGGGAATCCCAAAACCGTGTTATGGAAGATGTGCTGAGTGAGATAATCGAGTTTCAGTCTTCACCCGAGGTGAGGCGAAAGATCTATGCATACAGCGTGGTGAAGACCTTCCGCGAGGGTGAGGTAATCCTCCGGGAACACGCCTATGTGCGCAGTATTCCTATTGTTTCAAGGGGGGCATTGAAAGTAATCCGCACTGATGAGGATGGCCGGGAGATCTTGCTCTATTATATCCGTACAGGCGAAAGTTGTATCATGTCCCTGCTGGGCGGGATGGCTCAGGACACCAGCAAGGTCCGTGCCGTAGCCCAGGAAGACACCGAAATTCTGTTCCTTCCGGTGAATAGCATGAATCAACTGATGAGTGAGCATCCCGAGTGGCTTTCCTATATTTTCCGGCTCTACCATCAGCGGTTTGAGGAACTTCTGGAAGTTGTGAATGCGGTGGCATTCAAAAAGATGGATGAGCGGTTGCTGGATCTGCTCCGCACCAAGGAGGCTCTTGCGGCATCCCCTGTGCTGATGGTCACCCACGAGCAGTTGGCCGGCGAACTGGGCACAGCCCGGGTGGTGGTCTCCCGCCTGTTGAAACAACTGGAGGATGAAGGGAGGGTAGCACTGGGACGCAACAGAATTACCATACTCAAGCCTATTCACTGATTCGGAGGCTGCTCTTTTAGGGTGTTTTGCTGAGCATCTACAGCTACAGTGCAAAAATTTGCAGCCACAACGGGGTTGTGTAACAAAAGTAGCTGATCATGGGTGAAGGGGGTGATACATTTGCATTACTATTTAATCCATCATTGATATGAAGCCACTTGAGAAGTTTTTTCGCATTGCTCTCGTAATTCCGGTTTTATGGCTTGGGATGGCCCCTGTTCAAGCCCTGACTCCTGCCGGGGACACGTTGAAGATGCCTGCGATATCATCGTCCGGGTATCTCTCCCTGGAACAGGCGCGGACGTTGGCCAGAGAACACAATCCGGAACTGAAAATGGCCCGGCTGGATCAGGAAATCTCCCAAGCCGACTATCGTCAGACACAGGCTGTTTTCCTCCCGAAGATAGGGGTGAGCTATACCGCCTTGCTGACGGATAACCCTCTGAATGCCTTTGGATTCAAACTTCAGCAACAGTCCATCTCCCCCGCTGATTTTGACCCGGCGGCATTGAATCACCCATCGGCCACCCGCGATTTCAGCGCTCTGGCCGAAATTCAGCAACCACTGTTCCATCCTGATCTGTATTATCAGCGTAAGGGAGCTCGTGCCATGACCGAAATGTATGCTTTCCAGCGAGAAAGAAGTGAACAATGGGTGGATTTCCAGGTGGTCCAGACCTATCTGCAGATTCAGTGGTCGTACCGCAACCGGGAGGTACTCGAACGAGCCCTGGAACGAGCCCGGCAGATGCTCCGTGTGGCGCAGAATTTTCTGGCTCAGGGGCTGATTCAAAAGTCCGATGAGTTGAACGTCCAGGTACATGTCGCTACTTTGGAGAGCCATCTGTCCCAGGCGGCCAGTGCAGTGGAGAATACTTCCGGTGCCCTGGCGCTGCTTATGGGACGTGCGCCCGAAGTGTTTCGGGTGGATTCCCTGGTATTGGACCATACTCTTGCGGCAGATATTCCCGCACAAGTACCTGCTTCTCGCGCCGATTTTCTGGCTTTGGACAAGGCCCTGGATGCTTCCGCATCCATGCTTCGCTCTGCCCGCATGAACCGTTTGCCCAAATTGAGTGCCTTTGGAAACTATCAATGGAATGACCGCGATTTTGGGGGTCTGGATGCCGAATCGTATCTGGTGGGCGTTCGGATGTCCTGGGATTTGTTTTCCGGAACCAGGACTCGAAATGACATTGCTTCAAAACAACTGCAATATCGAAAGCTTCAGGAAAAGAAGGATTTGCAGCTGAGTCAGGCCCGGTTGGATCTGGACAAGGCACGTAGGGACCTTCGGGACGCCCGGCTGGATGTCCACCGGCAGGAGCTGGCGGTGCAGCAGTCTTCCGAGGCCCTGCGGATTCTGGAGAACCGGCACCGGGAAGGCCTGGTGTCTACCAACGATCTGCTGACGGCTCAGAATCAGTGGTCCCAGCAACAGCTACAGCTGGCCCGTTCCGTCTTTGCTTGCAATGTGCAGGCTGCCTATATCGAATTTGTCACCTCAACATCACATCCCTAATTGTATTCCTCATGAAATCCATCAATCAAACCCTTGTGAACGCCTTAATGGCTCTGTCCATAGTGGGGGCAGCCTCTTGTTCCTCTGCCGGTGACCCCGTTGCCTCAGATCAGGAATCCCCTGTCGGGGTAGTCACAGCTCTGCCGGCTGTGAGTCCTTCCGGGGCTATTTCTTTCAGCGGACGGGTGGAGTCGGAACAAACCGCCTACATCAGTACCCGTGTGATGGGGGCCATAGAAAAGATCCATGTCCGGGAAGGCGACAAGGTGCTTGCCGGGCAGTTACTGGTGAGCATTTCCAATCAGGACTTGATGGCCCGCAGGGTACAGGCCGAAGCTGCAGTGGCCGAGGCTGAAGCAGCCTGGAATGTCGCCCAAAAGGATCAGCAGCGTTTTAAAACCCTGTTTGAGCAGCAAAGTGTCTCACCCAAGGAACTGGAGAACGTTACCCTTCAGGCACGTTCCGCCCAGTCCCGTTATGAATCTGCTACACAGATGCTTCGTGAGTTGGAGGTCTCGCTGGGTTATACCCGCCTTAAGGCTCCTTTTTCAGGGGTGATTACCCGTAAGATGGTAGATGAGGGCAGTATGGCCAATCCGGGTATGCCCCTGCTCATTCTGGAACAGGGCGGGAAACTCCGGGTGTCTGCAACCATCCCCGAGAGTGAGATTGCCCACGTGCAACGAGGCGATCGGGTGCAAATGACGGTCAAGTCCTCCGGGAAGGTGTTTCCGGGAACCATCCTCTTGATTAGTCCATCTTCACAAGGTACAGGCGGGCAGTATCTGGTGAAACTGTCCATCCCCGATTCCGTTCAAAAAGCACTGCTGAGCGGCATGTATGTTCAGGCCTCCCTTCCCCGGGACACAGGACAGGCTGTTGCTTCCCAATCGGCCTCGCCGCTGATACCCCTCTCGAGTATCGTGTATCGGGACCAACTTACCGGGGTCTATGTGGTTTCGGACGATCAAAAGGCCATCTTGCGCTGGGTCCGGCTGGGCAAGACAGTGGGCGATCAGGTGGAAGTGCTTTCGGGACTCTCTGCCGAGGAACGTTTTGTAGTCCGTGCAGAGGGAAAACTGAGCAACGGGGCTGCAGTACAGGAAACCAACAGTAAATATTAAAGCCATGAACGAAGGATTGTCTGGAAGAATTGCGGGAGCCTTCATCCGGTCCAAACTGACCGTGCTGCTGATGATTGCCTTCCTGCTGCTGGGCGGGATCAGTACCTATATGATTCCCCGCGAAGAGGAACCTCAGATAGAGGTGCCCATGGCCGATGTGTTTGTGGGTTATCCCGGTGCCTCTCCTCAGGAAGTTGAGTCCGGGATTGTTGCCCCGCTGGAGAAGATTGTATCCAACCTGCACGGAGTGGAGTATGTGTATGCTACTGCCATGCCCGGACAGGCCATGCTGACCGTCCAGTTTTATGTGGGAGAGGATGTGGAGCGCTCGCTGGTGAAACTATACAACGAGTTGATGAAGCATATGGACCGGATGCCCCGCGGGGTTACTGGCCCCTTGGTGAAGACCCGTGCCATTGATGATGTGCCCGTATTGGGCCTGACTCTGTGGAGTGCTGTCCGGAGCGACTTTGACCTGCGCCAGCTGTCTGAGGTGGTTGCCGGGGAGATCAAGAAGATTCCGGATGTGGCCACCGTGCAGGTTATCGGAGGCCGTTCCCGTCAGGTAAAGGTCACTCTGGACAAGGACAAGATGGCGCAGAGCCAGGTGGATTTTCTGTCCGTTGCCGAGATGATCGGAGCCAGCAATGTGCAGATGGCATCTGGGGCTATGGTGCGTGCCGACCAGTCCATTGTGGTGGAAACCGGCTCGTTCCTGACCACTGCCGATGAAGTGGCAGCGTTGATTGTTGGCGTGAGCAACGGACAGCCTGTCTATCTGCATCAGGTGGCCCGTGTGGAAGACGGACCAGAAGAACCCCGGCAGTATGTCTCCTTCGGTTATGGAGGAGCCTCCGAGGTTCAGAAACAGCGTGCAGCCTTTGGTGCTGAATATCCCGCAGTGACTCTTGCCATTGCCAAGCGGAAGGGTGCCGATGCTATGACCATTGCCGAAAAGGTTATGGAGCATGTATCGCAACTGCGCAAGGACCTGATTCCCGATGAAGTACAGATCACTTCCACCCGGAATTATGGGGAAACCGCTTCGGAAAAAGTGTCTGAACTGCTGTTCCATCTGTTCATTGCCATTGTGGCTGTAACCGCCTTTGTGATGCTTGCTATGGGTTGGCGCGGTGGGCTGGTGGTGTTTCTCTCCGTTCCGGTCACCTTCGCCATGACACTGTTTGCCTACTATTTTCTGGATTACACCTTAAACCGCATCACCCTGTTTGCGCTGGTGTTTGTAACGGGGATTGTGGTGGATGACTCCATCATTATTGCCGAGAACATGCACCGCCACTTCAAGATGCGGCGTCTGCCCTTTCTGCAGGCCGCGATATACGCCATCAATGAAGTGGGCAATCCGACCATTCTGGCCACCTTCACGGTGATTGCCGCTGTGTTGCCGATGGCCTTTGTCTCCGGGATGATGGGGCCATATATGAGCCCGATGCCCATCGGAGCCTCCATCGCTATGCTGATGTCTTTGTTGGTGGCGCTCACCCTGACCCCCTATCTGGGTTATTTGTTCCTGCGTGAAAAGAGCCCTAAGGGGGAAGCAAATCCCGAACCGGCACAAGATGCCGAAGGAGATTCCGGAGAGGTTCCGGAAGGTCATGGCGTAGTGTACCGCATATACAGTGCTGTGATTACGCCCTTCCTCGAAAGCCGTGCCAAACGGTGGGGTTTTATGCTCGGCACGGTTGTCGCTCTGTTGCTGTCGCTGTTGTTGTTCCTGACCAATTCGGTGTCGGTGAAGATGCTCCCCTTTGACAACAAAAACGAGTTGCAGGTGGTGATTGATATGCCCGAAGGTACTACCCTCGAACGAACCGCTGCGGTTACCCGGGAGATGTCCCTGTTCCTTTCGGCACAAGAACTGGTGACCCATTACCAGGAATATGTGGGGACTGCCTCGCCCATCACCTTCAACGGGTTGGTGCGGCACTATGATCTGCGCAGTGGAGCGCATGTCGCAGACATTCACGTGAATCTGGTGGATAAGAAAAACCGTAAGTTGCAAAGCCATGATGTGGCCAAAATGCTCCGGCCCGGGCTGGTGGAGATTGCAACCCGTCACGGAGCCAATGTTAAGGTGGTGGAGGTGCCGCCGGGGCCTCCTGTACTCTCGACCATCGTTGCAGAGATTTACGGGCCCGACTATGAGCAGCAGAAACAGATTGCCTTGCAGGTGCGCAGCCTGTTCGGGCAGACTCAGGGGGTAGTTGACGTAGACTGGATGACCGAGGAACCTCAAACCCGCTATATGTTGGATGTAGATAAAGAGAAAGCAGCCCGAAGCGGGGTGATGTCTGCCCAGGTGGTGGCTTCAGTCCAGGCGGCCCTTTCCGGTATGCCAGCAGGAACACTGCACCGTCCTTCGAGTGTACAGCAGATTCCCATTGTGCTGCGTCTGGATCCTGCCGACCGGTCCGGCCTGGCCGATCTGAACAGCCTGACGGTGGTGGGTCGGCAGGGGAATGCCGTTCCTATTGGGGACATTGCATCCTGGAAGGAGGATGTGGTTCCACAGAGTATCTACCGAAAGAACCAGAAAAGGGTGGTCTATGTGGTGGCAGATATGGCCGGAGACCTGGAAAGCCCCGTCTATGCGATGTCCGACATCTCCTCCCGGCTTAGTGAGCTTACCCTTCCCTCAGGCTACACACTTACCGAAGCCTACAGTCGTCAGCCGGACACAGAGGACAACTTTGTACTTAAGTGGGATGGTGAGTGGCAAATCACCTACGAGGTGTTCCGCGACCTGGGGATTGCCTTCCTGCTGGTCTTGATTCTTATCTATGTGCTGATTGTTGGGTGGTTCCAGAAGTTCTCCGTGCCCCTTGTGATGCTCACGGCCATTCCCCTGTCTCTGATAGGAATTTTGGTGGGACACTGGATTATGGGTGCCTATTTTACGGCCACTTCCATGATTGGTTTCATTGCTCTGGCCGGGGTGATGGTGCGGAATTCGGTGCTGCTGATAGATTTTATTGATATCCGTTTACAACAGCGCATACCCCTCAAACAAGCCATCGTGGAGGCCGGTGCTGTGCGGACTACCCCCATTCTGCTCACGGCCGGAGCTGTAGCTCTTGGGGCGTTTGTAATCCTTTTTGACCCAATTTTTCAGGGCCTGGCCATCTCCCTGATGGGCGGGACCATCACTTCCACGTTTCTGACCTTGGTGGTGGTTCCCCTGCTGTACTACAGAATGATGCGCAATAAAGTTCCATCTTAATTTTCACGACGATGAAATTACTTGTGGTTACCAGTTTGAAGGAATTCCACTCAGATGTGTCCCGTCTGTTGGATGAAGCCGGTGTTGCCGTCTTCAGCGTCACCGACACCGTAGGGTACAAGAAGTCCCGACAAAAACCCCTTGCGGACGGGTGGTACGGTACCGGTGATGGGAAATTCAATTCCATTTTCTTCTTTAGTTTCACCAGCGATGAAGTAGCCGCTGAGGCTCTCAGGAGGATTGAGGCGTGCAATGCCGAGAGCCGGACCCGGTTTCCGGTACGAGGCTTTGTGTGCCCGGTGGAGCAGTGGACAAAATGATTTTTTGAACATTTGTTCAAAAAATGGTATCTTTGAAACAAACCCTAAAAATATTCATTATGGAACAAGAAGTTTTTTCAATGCCGCGCATAGGTGATGATGCCCCTTCATTCAAGGCCGTAACGACTCAGGGAGAGATAAATTTTCCTTTGGATTACAAGGGGAAATGGGTGATTCTGTTCAGCCACCCGGCTGATTTCACCCCTGTGTGTACTTCGGAGTTTATGACCTTTGCCTCTATGGAAAAGGAATTCAATGAGTTGAACTGCCAGTTGGTTGGATTGTCTGTGGATGGTTTGTACAGCCATATTGCCTGGTTGCGCACCATCAAGGAAAAGATTGAATTCAAGGGAATGAAGAATGTTGAAGTCACCTTCCCCCTTATTGAGGACATCACCATGGAAGTAGCCAAAAAGTACGGAATGCTTCAGCCCGGGGAAAGCAACACCAAGGCTGTCCGGGCCGTGTTCTATGTAGACCCGGTGGGGAAAATCCGCACGGTTATCTATTATCCTCTGTCCATGGGTCGGAATTTTGATGAACTCAAGCGGGTACTCATTGCCTTGCAGACTGCCGATGCGTTTCAGGTGGCGACCCCTGCTGACTGGCGTCCGGGAGATGAAGTTATTGTGCCGACTGCTGGGTCCTGCGGTGTGGCCAAGGACCGGGTAGAAGGGAAGGAAGAAGGGGTGAAGTGCTACGATTGGTTCTTCTGCACCAAGGCGATTACCAAAGAGGAGGTTTTCAGTACTTTGAAAAAGTAAATGGAACAGCACAAGAAAATCATTGTTGTAGGCGGCTCGGCTGCTGGCCCTAAGGCTGCAGCCCGGGCCCGCCGTATGGATGAGCAGGCGGAGATCACCCTGTTTCAGCAGTCTCCCGATATGTCCATGGCCTCCTGCGGGTATCCCTACTATGTGGGCGGGTTTTTCCAGGATAGGAATGAGTTGCTTGGTTCTCCCGGGTCCGTTCGGGACACCGCCTACTTTTGGAATGCCAAGAAGATTAGGACCCATGTTCGGACTCAAGTGCTGTCCATTGACCGGAAACGCAGGCAGGTGGAGTATCTACATCTGGATACCGGGGAACGGGGAACCGCTCCGTATGATAAGCTGGTGATCGCTACCGGAGCTGTACCTCGCAAACCCCCTGTTCCCGGGGTGGATCTGGCTGGGGTTACTACCCTTCAGTCCATGCAGGATGCCGATTTTCTCCGCAAGGTCAGGGATGAGGGAAAGATTCGTAAGGCGGTGGTGATCGGGGGTGGGCTCATCGGTATCGAAACCTGCGAAGCCCTCCATCTTGCAGGAATTCAGATTACCCTGATTGAGTTGCTTCCGCAATTGCTCACCTTTCTGGATAACCAGATGGCCCGGTTGGTAGAACAATATGTGCAGACTAAGGCCAATGTGATTCTGGGTAACGGAGTGGCGGCTTTTTTAGGCGACAAAGGACATCTTACCGGGGTGCGGCTTCAGAACGGAGCGGAAATTCCCTGTGAACTGGCTGTGATCGCCATCGGGGTGGCGCCCAACGCCCATCTGGCCAAAGAATCAGGGCTTGCTCTGGGGCCTACGGGGGGCATTCTGGTCAATGAGTTTATGCAGACCAGCGATCCGGATATCTATGCAGTCGGGGACTGCGTGGAAAGCCATCATCTGGTTTCCGGGCTGCCGGTGCATGCCCCTTTGGGAGATCTGGCCAATTTACAGGGCCGGGTGGCCGGGGAGAATGTTATTAAGGGCAATGTGGCCCGCTTCCCCGGGACCCTCCAGACAGGAATCTGCAAAGTGTTTGATTATGGAGTAGGTTCCACGGGTTTGTCCCAACAGGCAGCCCTGCGTGCGGGCATTACTGACTTGGAGACTGTGGTGAATGTAGGCCCGGATAAGCCGGGATTTATGAAGGGGAGGCGATTGATAACCAAACTGGTGGTTGAGAAGTCTTCCGGGCGGATTCTGGGAGCTCAGGTACTGGGCCCCGGGGACGTGGGCAAACAGGTAGCCATCTGGGCCATAGCCATCAAAGGAAAGCTTACGGTGGATGATATGGCTGGTGCGGACCTGCCCTATGCACCCCCATTCTCCCTGGCCATTGACCACAGTATTGCCACGGCCCACATCATGCAAAACAAACTTAGGGGGTATTTTCGAGGCATCTCTGCAGGAGAGTTCCGTGAAGCACTCAAGAGTCACAAACCGATGGTTTTGTTGGATGTGCGCAATCCAGAAGAATACGAGCAGATGCGCCTTGGAGTGGGAGAGCGGCTGATTCCCCTGGGGCAACTGCGCGCTCGAATGGATGAACTACCTCAGGAAAAAAACGTCTCCATCGTGTTGTGGTGTCAGGTTTCCCTGCGCGGATACGAGGCAGCCCGGATTCTGCTGGCATCAGGGTACACAAATGTGCTGGTTTTGGAAGGAGGGCTGGCTGCCTGGCCTTTTGCCCGGGAGAAATAGCCCGAAGAATAGTTGTGATTTCGTGAAAAAAAATGTAGGTTTGCGGGCAATTTTCTTACCAGTACAAATGTATTAATTCCATACAGATGCGGAATAAAGGAGTAATTAGGGCATTGGCTGTGGCGTTGGCGCTGGTTTGCGTCTACCAGTTGATGTTTACGTTTCACACCTGGAGTGTAGAGCGGGAAGCCCGTGCTCTCTCAGGCGGTGATTACCAAAAGGAACAGAATTATCTGGATTCCATCAAGGGCGAAGTAGTCTACAATTTTTTCTGGTTGCGCAAGTACACGTACAGCGAGTGCAAGGAGCGCGAGATCACCCTCGGGCTGGACCTTGAGGGCGGTTTGAACGTAATCCTTGAAGTATCGGTGTCCGATGTGGTGAAGTCTCTGGCCAACAACAGTACCGATCCTGTGTTTCAGGAGGCCCTCAAGCGGGCCAAGCTCATGCAGATGAGCAGCCAGGAGGACTTTGTGACCCTGTTTGGACGGGCTTTCGAAGAGGTGGCCCCTGATGCAAAGCTCGCCTCTGTGTTCAGCACGGTGGAACTCAGAGATCAGGTGAAGTTTAACTCTACCAATGCCCAGGTGCTCCAGGTGATTCGCAGGGAGTCGGATGCTGCCGTGGACAACGCCTTCAACATCATCCGCACCCGCATTGACAAGTTCGGGGTGGTTTCCCCCAACATACAGCAATTGGAAACCAAGGGCAGAATTCTGGTGGAACTTCCTGGGGTCAGGGAGCCCGAACGGGTGCGTAAGCTACTGCAAGGTTCTGCCAATCTGGAATTCTGGGAAACCTATGAGTTCTCAGAACTTTTCCAATATTTCAACGAAGCTAACGCCAAGATAAAGGATATCCGGTCTGCTCAGCAACCATCCACTATCCAGGATAGCATTTCCGCTTCTGCTGCTCCGTCGCTGCCTGCTCCTGTCGCTGGTACGCAGGCATCCCGTCCTGCAACTGCGGACTCCGCTCAGGTAGCCTTGCTGAATGAGATTCAACCCGACAGTGTACTCCCGGATTCTTCGGGAATGACCGATCTGGCTGTAGATTATCCCTTGTATGCCATCCTGACTCCCTATCTGGATGAGCAGAATATGCCTATGCCGGGAGATGTTGTGGGTGTGGCGCATCAGCGCGATACCGCCCGGGTGAATGCTATGCTCAATCACCCGCAGGTGAGGGCTCTTTTCCCCAGAAATGTTAAGTTTCTGTGGAATGTGAAACCTTTTGATGCTGCCGGAACCATGTACCATCTGCATGCCATCAAGGTAACCGGTGCCGACGGCCGGGCTCCCCTGACGGGTGATGTGGTGGTTTCGGCCCGTGCCGAGTTCGATGCCATGCGGGGTTCTGCTGCAAAGATCAACATGAGCATGAATGGGGAGGGTGCCCGCACCTGGGCCCGGATTACCAAGGACAATGTGGGCCGATTTGTGGCCGTTGTTCTGGACAATTATGTGTATTCCGATGCAAGGGTCACCGGGGAGATTCCTGGGGGAAACACCGAGATTACGGGGAATTACACCATCAATGAGGCTACTGACCTTGCCAATGTTCTCAAATCTGGAAAGATGCCTGCAGCTGCCCGGATTGTACAGGAAGAGCTTGTAGGCCCTTCCATGGGTAAGGAGGCTATTCAGGCTGGTTTGATCTCGTTCGCTCTGGCGCTGGTTGTGGTGCTGGGTTATCTGGCTTTCTATTACAGCACAGCCGGTTTGGTGGCCGATATAGCCTTGCTGGCTAACATGTTCCTCCTGATGGGGGTGATGGCCTCTGTGGGTGCCGTGCTGACATTGCCGGGTATCGCAGGGATTGTGCTCACCCTGGGGATGGCCGATGATGCCAATGTGATTATCTTCGAGCGTATCCGTGAAGAACTCCGGGCAGGAAAGGCTCTGCGTACGGCCATTGCCGACGGATACAAAAATGCCTATTCGGCCATTATTGACGGACAGCTTACCACCTTCATTGTTGCTGTGGTGCTGTTCTTCTTTGGAACGGGCCCCATCCGTGGATTTGCCACTACCCTGGTGTTGGGTATTTTCACCTCTCTGTTCTGCTCCATCTTCATCACCCGCCTGATTTTCGAACGGATGGTGGACCGGAATATGGTTCCTAAGTTCTCTATTCCTACAACTGAGAATGTGTTTGTCGGGGCTAAGTACGATTTTATCGGCTGGCGCAAGAAACTCTATGGTTTGTCCATTGCGGTGATTCTCATCGGGGTATTCTCCATGGTATTCCAAGGGTTCAATTACGGGATTGACTTTACCGGGGGGCGTTCCTATGTGGTGCGTTTTGACCAGAGTGTAAACACCTCACAGCTGCAGGAATCCCTCCGTGCTTCGTTCGATGAGAACGTGCCTGAAGTGAAGACCTTTGGAGCGGACAATCAGGTAAAGATCACCACAGACTACCTGATGAATGTCCAGGAGGAAGATGTTCCTGCCGACAGCCTGGTTCAGTTCCGTTTGTACGAAGGGGTGCAACACCTGCTTCCCGAGGGCACTACCTATGACACCTTCTGCTCTGACACTTATCTCCAGAATACCCGAAAGGTTGGTCCGACCATCTCCGATGATATCAAGCGTGCGGCTGTTGTTGCTGTGATTCTTTCGCTGATTGGGATGTTCCTGTACATTTTCCTGCGTTTCAAGAACTGGCGTTTTGGGCTTGGGGCCGTGATTTCTGTGTTCCACGACACCCTCATTATGATCACTCTTTACACCCTGCTGCACAAGGTGATGCCCTTCTCGCTTGAGATTGACCAGAACTTCATTGCGGCGGTGCTTACGGTGATCGGTTACTCTATCAACGACACAGTGATTATCTACGACCGTATCCGCGAGTACACCACCCTGTATCCCAAACGTTCTCGTTCAGAACTCTACAACGCGGCTATGAACAGTACCCTGGGCCGTACCATGAACACCTCACTGACCACCATCCTGGTGCTTCTGGTGATGTTTATCTGGGGCGGGGAAGTAATCCGGGGCTTCACTTTTGCTATGATGTTCGGGATTACCGTAGGTACCTACTCTTCTGTGTTCAATGCGGCCCCGATTGTGTTCGATCTGTTCCGGATCAGGAATAAGAGCAAGAACTAGACAGGAGTCAGCCAATATTCAGGGGGCACCGCATCTGTGTGGTGCCCTTTTTTTTATATCTTGCACTCCCAAACCCGAACTGAGTTCTATGAAGCGATTGAGTATTCTGATGGTTGCCCTGTCTGGTTTTCTGTTCCTTGCCAGTGCCCAGCCCCGACCTTTGAAAGCGGTTATTGATGAAAGCCTGCAGTTTTCGGTTTCACAATCTCTGGCTATGGCCAAGTTGATGAAGTCCATGCCTGCCCGTCTGCCCCGTACTCTGGATGCTTCGGGGAAGCTGGTTACCTCTAACTCCGCATGGTGGACCAGTGGGTTTTTCCCGGGGGTGCTGTGGTACCTGTACGAGTATTCCGGAGATACGGCCTTATTGAATGCCGCCCGGATGATGACCGAGAGGGTCCGGGACCAGCAGTACACCACAGACAACCACGATGTTGGATTTATGCTTTACTGCTCTTTCGGCAACGGGCTTCGGCTCACCGGGAATGATGACTACAAAAAGGTACTGCTTCGGGGGGCAGAGTCGCTCGGCACCCGTTTTCGTCCCCGCATCGGCTGCATCCAGTCCTGGAATGCCGATCAACGGTGGCAGTGCCCCGTAATTATCGACAATATGATGAATCTGGAGTTGCTGTTCTGGGCCAGCCGGGAATCCGGGGATTCAAAATTCCGGCAATGGGCGGTTTCGCATGCCGATACTACGATGAAGAATCATTTCAGGCCGGATTACAGCACCTGGCATGTCATTGCCTACAATCCGGAAACCGGTGCTGTGGCTGCCCGGAAAACGGCACAGGGCTTTGCAGATGAATCAGCCTGGGCCCGCGGCCAGTCTTGGGGCCTGTATGGATACACCATGTCTTACCGGGATACCCGTGACCCCAAGTACCTAACTCAGGCCTGCCGTATCGCCGACTTTCTGACAGGACATCCCCGGATGCCCGAGGACGGTATCCCTTACTGGGATTATGATGCTCCGGACATACCCAATGCTTTAAGGGATGTTTCAGCCGGTGCCATTATGGCGTCAGCTCTGGTGGAACTCAGCCAGTTGGTTGAGGCACCCCTGTCTGCCAAATACCTGGCCTTTGCCGAGAAGCAAATCCGGTCCATGGCCTCTCCCCGTTATCGGGCCACTATGGGAGCCAATGGCAACTTTATCCTGATGCACAGTGTGGGGAATATTCCTTCCCGGTCAGAGGTGGATGTGCCCCTGACCTATGCAGATTACTACTTTGTGGAAGCCTTGATGCGTCTGCGAAAACTTCCTGGAAACAGATAATTATGAGTGGCGGGGAGATATTGCTGATTGTGGTAGTGATCCTGCTGCTGTTCGGGTCGGACAAGATTCCTGAATTTGCCCGTACCTGGGGCAAAGGAATGCGGGAATTCAGGAAGGCTACCGATGAAATCAGGCGCGAACTGGAGTCCCCGTCCAACCCTCTGAAGTCCCTCAAGGACGAAGTGACCGCCATAGGTAACGAGACCGTTCGTGAGGTTACCGGTAGCCTCGAGTCGGACATGGACAGTTATCAAAAGCATTATTCTTCTGCGGAAGCATCAACTGAGCCAGACTTGGAGGCATCATCCTCTGGTGGAACATCCGTTTCCGCCACGGCTTCTGTTGCCCCCGCCCAAAGCTCTGAGGATGCTGTCGTCACTCCCCCCAGCCGTCCCCATGCCGCGTGGAAGGAAACCCCAAAACACAGCGCATGATACACTGTAGGAATATCACCAAATCCTTCGGGAAATTACAGATTCTGAAAGGGATTGATATGGATATTCCCGAGCGTAAGGTTGTGTCCATTGTTGGAGCCAGCGGGGCTGGAAAGACCACCCTGTTGCAGATTTTGGGCACTCTGAGTGCACCCGACTCTGGCACCCTCTCCGTTATGGGGCAGGAGGTCTTGCTCCTGAAGGATGCCGATCTGGCCCGTTTTCGCAACCGAAACATCGGGTTTGTGTTTCAATTCCACCATCTGTTGCCAGAGTTTACGGCTCTGGAGAATGTGTGTATGCCTGCCCTGATCGGAGGAGCTTCAAAAGCACAAGCGATGAGCCAGGCCAAGGAGTTTCTGGCCTTTCTGGGCCTGGAGGATCGCTGGCACCACAAACCCGAGGAACTCTCCGGCGGGGAACAGCAAAGAGTGGCAGTGGCCAGGGCTCTGGTGAACCGTCCGGGAGTGGTGTTTGCCGATGAACCCTCAGGTAATCTTGACTATCTGAACAAACAGGAATTGCATCAGTTGTTTTTCAAACTTCGGGACACCTTTGGCCAGACATTTGTTATTGTAACCCATGATCAGGAACTTGCCGGCATGTCCGATATGCAGTTTCGTATCCGCGATGGTATTATTCATTCCACATAAATCCCAACTCTATGTTATTGAATTACGTTCCCCGATATCACGAACTGGTTTCTTCCCTGGACAGCATTCCTTTTGAACCCCTGGAAGTCAACGGACATTTTCACACCCCATATTCTTTCAGTGCTTTCACGGGGATGGATCAAGTATTTGAGATGGCCCGGCAGGAAGGGTTACAAGTTTTGGGAATCAATGATTTTTATGTTGCCGACGGGTATGAGGAGTTTGCGTCGTTTGCCCTCAGCAACCGCATCTTTCCCCTGTTTAACATCGAATTTATTGCCCTGAACAAGTCTTTTCAGGAGCAGGGAATCAGGGTGAACGACCCGAATAATCCCGGGCGCACCTATTTCAGCGGTAAGGGTCTTAATGCCCCGCTCTCCCTGCCTGCTGATGCAGCAGCCCTGCTGGAAAAGGTTAAGACAGAGAGCCAGAGGCAGGTGGCTCAGATGATTGAAAAACTCAATGTCTGGCTTGCCTCTCTGGGGAGCGATATTGTGCTTTCCTATGAGGGCGTTCGTACTGCTTACGCCCGCCAACTGGTCCGGGAACGTCATATTGCCAAAGCCCTGAGGATTGCCATTTTTGAGCGTTATACCGATGACGGGGCGCGTCTGGATTTTCTCAAAAGACTATACGGAGGCAAGGACTGTGCGGTATCACTGAGTAATGAGGCCGCCCTGGACAACGAATTACGCAACAATCTGCTCAAGTCGGGAGGCCGGGCCTTTGTGGAAGAAGACGACCAAGCCTTTCTGTCTGTGGAACAGGTGTGGGCATTGATTCTTCAGGCGGGTGGAATTCCTTGTTACCCGGTGCTTCTGGATGACAAAAACGGGAACTATACAGACTATGAAGGCAACAAGGAGCAGATGCTTGCGGACCTGATTCAGCGGAAGATTTTCAGTATAGAACTCATTCCCGGGCGGAACAGCCTGGAAGCACTCACGGAGTTTGTCCGTTTCTTCAGGCAGAACGGTTTTGTGATCACCTTTGGAACCGAGCACAACGCTCCCGACATGATTCCGCTTACCTGTGACAGCCGGGGTAAGGTTGCCCTGACAGAGGAGTTGCGGAGAATTAACTACGAGGGTGCCTGTGTGGTAGCCGCACACCAGTATCTGCATGCCCAGGGAATGCCCGGATTCGTGGATGCGGCTGGTGATGCCTCCAGGAACCAGATGGCGCATTTTATTCGGCTGGGGAATGCCGTAATCCGCAAATTCTCAGCACTTAGCTGATTTTTGCTGAAAAGTGTGCAGGAATGAAAAAAATCCCTAACTTTGTGCGCTAAAATAGAAGGAACCTTTAACATTTTACTCAAGACAATGTATTTAACCGCTGAAAAGAAACAGGAGATTTTTACTCAGTATGGTGCATCTCCAACCAACACCGGATCTCCCGAATCTCAGATTGCCCTTTTCTCATTCAGGATCAGTCATCTGACCGAGCATCTGAAGTCCAACAAAAAGGATTACGGGACCCAGATGGCCTTGCTTAAGTTGGTCGGGAAGCGCAGAAGGCTTCTGGATTATCTTAAAGAAAATGATATCGAACGGTACCGTAATGTGGTCAGGGAGTTGAACCTGCGCAAATAAGGGACAACAGGTAGTACAAGTTAAAGGCAATTGTTACGATTGCCTTTTTTTTCAAATACAAACCATATGATGAATATTATTCAGAAATCCATTGAACTCCCCGATGGTCAAGTTATTACGATTGAGACGGGAAAGATGGCCAAGCAGGCTGATGGGTCCATAATCCTCAAGCAGGGCAAAACCATGTTGCTGGCTACTGTGGTATCTGCAACCGAAGCTAAGCCCGATGTGGACTTTATGCCCCTGTCGGTTGAGTATAAAGAAAAATTTGCTGCCAACGGGCGTTTTCCCGGAGGCTTCATGAAGCGCGAAGCTCGTCCGACCGACTATGAAGTGCTCATCTCCCGTTTGGTGGACAGGGCTCTTCGTCCTTTATTCCCTGCTGATTATCACGCGGAGACCTTTGTTACCATCAATCTGATTTCGGCAGACCGGAATATCATGCCCGATGCCCTTGCCGGGCTGGCAGCCTCGGCTGCCCTTGCTGTATCGGATGTGCCCTTTGCCGGGCCTATCTCCGAGGTCAGGGTGGCCCGGATTGACGGCGAGTACGTCATCAACCCCACCTTCGCCCAGGTTGCCCAGGCAGACCTGGACATTATTGTTGGCGCCACCTATGAGAACATCATGATGGTGGAGGGCGAAATGAAGGAGGTGTCCGAAGAAGTCATGCTTGGCGCCCTCCGGGTGGCGCATGATGAGATCAAAAAGCACTGTCTGGTCCAGAAGGAACTGATGGAACTGACTGGCAAGACCACCAAAAGAACGTATTGCCACGAAGTGAACGACGAGGATCTGCGTGCTGCTGTCAAAGCCGCCACCTATGATGCCGTTTACTCCGTTGCTAGATCTCAATCGGGCAAGCACGAGCGGGTCTCTGCTTTCCAGGAGATCTGTGCCAACTATTTGGAAACGCTTCCTGAAGATGAGCGTGATGCCAAGGCGCCGCTGGTGAAGAAATATTTCCACGATGTGGAGAAGGAAGCTATGCGCAACATGATCCTCAATGAAGGTGTCCGGCTGGATGGCCGCAAGACAAATGAGATCAGGCCTATCTGGTGTGAAGTGGATTATCTGCCCGCTGCTCACGGTTCTGCCGTGTTTACACGCGGGGAGACCCAGTCCCTCACCTCTGTCACTCTGGGAACCAAGATGGATGAGAAAATGCTTGACGAAGTGCTCTTCCAGGGTACCGAGAAGTTTGTGCTTCACTACAATTTCCCGCCTTTCTCCACTGGAGAAGCCCGTCCTGCAAGGGGTGTTTCCCGCCGGGAGATTGGTCACGGAAATCTGGCCCATCGTGCTTTGAAAAACATGATACCCACAGGCGAAGAGAATCCCTATGCCATTCGCGTGGTGTCGGACATTCTGGAATCCAACGGATCTTCGTCCATGGCCACAGTGTGTGCCGGAACGCTTGCCTTGATGGATGCCGGAGTTCAGTTGCGTAAACCAGTCTCGGGTATTGCCATGGGACTGATCACGGACACCCAGACGGGCAAATTTGCGGTATTGTCGGATATTCTTGGTGATGAAGATCATCTGGGGGATATGGACTTCAAGGTGACCGGAACCGCTGAGGGTATCACCGCTACTCAGATGGACATCAAGGTGGATGGACTCTCCTACGAGATTCTGGCCAAGGCACTGGAACAGGCCCGTCAGGGCCGTTTGCATATCCTCGATAAGATTACCGAGGTGCTGCCCGCACCCCGTCCGGAATACAAGCCGCATACCCCCAGAATTGTGCGTATGTACATCCCCAAGGAGATGATTGGTGCTGTGATCGGAACCGGCGGCAAGGTGATTCAGGACATTCAGGCTACTACCGGTGCTACCGTGGTGATCGAAGAAGTGGACAATCAGGGTGTGGTGGATATCTTCGCCGAGGACCGGGATTGTATCGAAGCTGCCCTGAGACGTATCAACGGCATTATCGAACAGCCCGAGGAAGGCAAGATTTACACCGGAAAGGTGAAGTCTATCATGGCCTTCGGAGCTTTTGTTGAGATATTGCCCGGCAAGGAAGGCTTGCTTCATATTTCAGAGGTTGACTGGAAGCGTCTGGAGAATTTGGACGGCATCCTCAAGGAAGGAGATGAGGTAGAGGTCAAATTGCTCGAGGTGGACAAGAAAACAGGGAAAATGCGGCTTTCACGCAAGGCTTTGATTCCCCGTCCGGAGCGTACCGGACAGGAAGATGAGGAACAGCCCGAACGGAGAGAACGCTTTGACCGGCCCTCGCGTCCGGACCGTAGGGACAAACCCTATCACAGGAGGTAATTCCGGTTGTAAGTAAATAACCCGAGGTTCACGCCCCGGGTTATTTGTTTTTGTGTGTACGGGGGTGCCGTACTGCCTGAGTTTAGGATTTTGCCTGGAGCCATGCCTCTGCCACCATCAGGTCGGCAGTAGTGGTTATCTTGATGTTGCGGGGATCTCCGGAACACAGGTGAATCGGGAATCCGGCAGCCTCAAATACGGCAGCATCATCGGTGAATGTATCTGTTTCCGCTCTTTCGAAGGCTTGATGCAACTGGCTCAGATTGAATGTCTGCGGAGTCTGAACACAGCGGAGTTGCGCCCGGTCGAGCACTGAAGAACCCAAGGGGGTGATGATCCGGACCGAATCAATCATCTCCGTAACCGGAACAGCACTCCCGTGGATGGCCGCTTCCCGGAAGCAGGTTTCCATCACCTCCCGGGAAACCAGGGGACGTACCCCATCGTGAATGGCAACAAGGCCATGTGCCGGAAGCGCCGATAACCCATTCCGCACTGACTGGTGACGGGTGGTACCCCCCGGAACCACCCGATGAGGCAGGTCAAAATCATGGGCGTGGCACAGCCGGCCCCATGTCTCTATCTCTTCTTTGGGTAGCACCAGCACCAAATTCAGGTCTGGTTTCCATCGAAAAAATGCCTCCAGGGTGTGCATCAGCACCGGCCTGCCGCACAAGGGGAGAAATTGTTTGGGTACAGGGCCCCCCATGCGGACACCTGAACCACCGGCGACCACGAGTACAAAAAGGGGCAGAGCGGGGGCGTGGCTCATCCCAGGTAGGATTTGAGGTTCTTGCTCCGGCCTATGTTTTTCATTCTTTTGATGGCACGTTCCTTGATTTGGCGCACCCGTTCCCTGGTGAGATTCATCTTTTCGCCAATCTCCTCCAGCGAAAGAGCGGGGGCATCCCCCAAACCAAAGTATAGTCGGAGGATCTCGGCTTCCCTGGGGGTGAGTGTCGTCAGGGAGCGCTCAATCTCGACCTTCAAAGATTCAGAATCCAGTTCGTTGTCCGGGAATCCGCTGTCGTTCCCTGGGAGTAGGTCATACATACTCACTCCGTCGTCGGGAGTGAGGGGCGCATCGAGCGATAGCTGCCGGCCTGAAGATATCATCAGCATCTTGATGTCTTCGGGTGCCTGCTCCATTGCCTGAGCCAATTCCGACAACGTTGGCTCACGCTCGTGTTTTTGTTCCAGTTCGGAGTAGATGCGGTTGATTTTGTTGATGGAGCCAATTTTGTTCAAGGGCAGACGCACGATCCGGGCCTGCTCGGCTATGGCCTGCATGATGCTTTGTCTGATCCACCATACGGCGTAGGAGATAAACTTGAAGCCCCTGGTTTCGTCAAAGCGTTGGGCGGCTTTAATCAGCCCCAGATTGCCTTCGTTGATGATGTCCGAGAGGCTGAGACCCTGATTTTGATATTGTTTGGAAACTGAGATAACAAACCGCAGGTTGGAAGCTACCAGCAGTTCAAAGGCTTCCCGGTCATTCTTGTGGATTCTGCGTGCCAGTTCTACCTCGGTCTCGGCCGAGAGCAACGGAATCTTGCCAATCTCATGGAGGTATTTGTCCAGCGATGTATCGCTCCTGTTGGTAACCTGCCGGATAATTTTCAGTTGCCTCATATAAAGCAGTTTGTTAGTGCGTGAAACCTCTCTTAAGAGGGTTGGAAAAGTAGGAAATAGTTGTTTTTTTTCCTAATTTTTTTGGCAAACATTTTTGTATTTCATGGGAATTCCATAATATTGCGAAGATTTCCATGATGGTCTGCACCATTATTCAAGTTTCGACATTCCCCCGTGCCACTTTTCGGTTATGTGTTTGATGAGTCAGGTGTGTCCTTATGGTTATGCTCATAATGAGCCTCAATAAACTTTTTAACCCTATGTACGATATTCTTGAGCTGAATAAAAAGTTGCTGCCTGAGTTGCGCGACATTGCCAAGCAATTAAAACTGAAGCGGGTGGAACTACTGCGCAAGCAGGACCTGATTCTGAAGATTCTGGAACAGCAGGTCATCAAACCCCCGGTCCGGACTCCTGTTCCGTCTCAGCCTTCTCCGGCAACATCTGTGAGTTCCCCGGCCCCGGCGGCTCCGGCGGCTGAGTCCCCGGCAACTCCGGTGCCCCCCGCTGTATCATCGGTTCCCGATACATTCTCTCCCTCGTCGCCGACTTCGTCTGCGCCATCGTCGTCAGTGACCCCGGCGCCTGCGTCAAATGCTCCGGGTGAGGTTCCCCTTCGCGCTCATCGTCCATCTGCAACTCCGGCCGCCACATCTGATGCTCCGTTATCTGCTCCGCCAGCAACTGCTGATTCCCGGAGCGAGTCCTCCCAGACCAGGGATTTTGGGGCCCGTAAGATGCGTAAGCGAATCATTAAGAAGCCTGGCTTTGTGGAGCCTTTGTGGAATCGGAACAGAACAGTGGTAGACCCTGCTGCTTTGGAGAATACCTCTCTCGATGCCGAGGAGGAACCCGAAATCCTGCAGAATGAAGAGGAATTGCCAGCTCCTGTATCCGAACAGGAAGTGTATCCTCCACAGGAGGATCAGGAAGCTGTTGTGTTGCCCGATCGTCCTTCGGACGAACGCCGGGATCCTCAGAACGGCTTTCGGAAAATCGTTGACAAGAAATTTTTTGACAAAGCATACGATTTTGACGGCATCGTTGACGGGTATGGAGTTCTGGAGATTATGCCCGATGGGTATGGATTTCTCCGGTCTTCGGATTACAACTATCTGAGTTCTCCCGATGATATATACGTGTCCCAGTCTCAGATCAAACTGTTCGGGCTCAAGACGGGTGATGTGGTTTTGGGGCCCATTCGTCCGCCCAAGGAGGGTGAGAAGTATTTTCCCCTGATTAAGGTGGAGGAAATCAACGGCCGTACCCCTGATTACATCCGCGACAGAGTGCCCTTCGACTTCCTGACGCCCCTGTTCCCCAACGAAAAATTCACCTTGGTAAAAAAAGGAGAGAAAGGCTCCCTTTCCTGCCGGATTGTGGACCTCTTTGCCCCCATCGGGAAAGGCCAGCGCGGCTTGATCGTGGCCCAGCCCAAGACAGGGAAAACGGTCCTGCTGCAGGAGATTGCCAATGCCATTGCCGCCAATCATCCCGAGGTGTACCTCATCATTCTGCTCATTGACGAACGTCCTGAGGAAGTTACCGATATGGCCCGGAACGTTCGGGGTGAGGTGATTGCCTCCACTTTTGATGAACCTGCCGACAGGCATGTCCGGGTAGCCAATATTGTGCTGGAAAAAGCCAAGAGAATGGTGGAATGCGGCCATGATGTGGTGATATTGTTGGATTCTATCACTCGTCTTGCCCGGGCTTTCAACACCGTAGCTCCTGCTTCCGGCAAGGTCCTCTCGGGTGGGGTGGATGCCAATGCGCTGCAAAAACCCAAGCGTTTCTTTGGAGCCGCCCGTAATATTGAGAACGGAGGCTCTCTGACCATTCTGGCCACTGCGCTTACCGAGACCGGTTCCAAGATGGATGATGTGATCTTTGAAGAATTCAAGGGTACCGGCAATATGGAACTGCAGCTGGACCGCAGGTTGTCCAACAAGCGGATCTTCCCCTCTGTGGACATTACCGCATCCAGTACTCGTCGCGAAGACTTGTTGCTGGACAAGGATGCTTTGAGCCGCATCTGGGTGCTGCGTAATTATCTCACCGATATGAACTCTATCGAGGCTATGGAATTTATGCGTGACCGTCTCCACAAGACCCTCTCCAACGAAGAGTTCCTGGCGACGATGAACGATTCCTAAGGGTATGGATCAGGTAAACAATGTCTGGACCTGGCAAACCCGGATTCATTCCTATGAAACCGACAGAAGCGGGCGGCTTTCCCTGCCAGGGCTGGCCAATCTGTTACAGGAGATTGCGTGGAGGCACGCAGTCCACATGGGCGCAGGTTTCTATGAGATGAGGGAGCGGGGGCTCTTCTGGGTGCTTTCCCGGCTGTATATTGAAATGGAGCAGTATCCACTGTGGGATCAGGAAGTGGTCATTACCAGCTGGCCCCGTCCTGTGGAGTCTGTCTTTGCTCCCAGGGATTTTGAAGTCCACGATCTTTCGGGCAACCGGTGTGCCCTGGCCTCCAGCCAATGGCTGATTGTGGACGGCCACACCCACCGGATTCAGAGGCCTGATGTGCTGTATCAGCATTTTTCGCTCTGTACCCGGCATGTGCTGCCCCAGGCTTTGGAGAAAATTATTCCTGATGGTCCGTTGACCCCTTCGGGAGTGGTCCAGGCCAGATTGTTCGATGTGGATATCCAGTCACATGTGAATAATGTCCGGTACCTCACCTGGGCCATAGAGTACCTTCCCGAGGAGGAACAATACCCCCCGATTAAGTCTGCCGAGTTGAATTTTTTGTCTGAGGCGATGCTCGGAGACAGCGTTGAGATGTGCTATACCCCTGTTGAAGAGCACCGTCTGTGTTGTGCTTTACAACAACCGGGCACCGGGAAGGAGTATGCCCGGTGCCGGTTGGTGTTTGAGCATTAGGGCATCGGTACGAGCCCTTCCCAGCGTACCTTCCAGGTGCCGTCTTTAGGAATACCAGGGGCGAACTCCGTACATCCGTCATATCCGGCGCACATCATGGCAACTGCTGTCAGCAGGCTGCCGTTCCCAGGTAAATACAGCCGCAGCCTCTTGTCCTGATAGTTGTGACCGTTGGCCAGATAGGTGTTGGTGGCGGGGTTCATAAACAAGGCATCAATGGCTTTGTCAGGACGTCCCAGCCTGGTGGCTGTCATTGCCGTCAGGGGAAAATCCCATCCCCAGGTCTCTTCCCATTTCCAGTTGTCCCAGATGTAGTCGAAGGTAGCATTCATGATGGTCTTGTCCACAAGTCTGGATTCAGGCAGATAGCCCAGGGCGCCGAATACGGCCGGGTGATCGTGCACATGTGTTCTTTCCTCATAGGCCATAGGAGTGCTCTCAGCGGGCAGGTAGATACCGTTCTTCTGGGCCAGCGGGGAGAGTTTCAGCAGGATGCTGTCCCAACCCTGATCGGCAGGCATGCCCAGCCGTTTGCGCCATTCCTGTGCGGTAGCAAGCCCCCAGTACCAGTAGTTGAGTTCAAAGGGTGGATTGAACGTTTCGGAGTTTTTGAAGCATTCCTGTGCGGGAATCAAACCCTTGCCCAATTGGTACTGATCTTTTTCGGCTTGGTACCCGTGCCGGGCGTAGTCGGCCATAAAGGTGGCAGTTTCGAACACCAGATCCTTGTATTTTTCGAGCGTCGCCTGGTCCTTCCGGGCCCGGTAACACAATTCAGCAAAGTAAATGTAATGGGGCTGCTGCCAAATCAGGAAAGACCCAACCGACGAAGGTGCATCCTCCCCATCCGGATCGGTCATCTTTTGCCAGCGTAAGCCTTGGTATCCCTGTCTCTCTGCCGTTTTTCTCGCCCTCCAGGCTACCTTTGAATACCAGTCCAGGCTTCGCTCCAGTAAATCAATCCGGTTCCAAAGTGCAAAGTGCACTCCGTGCCACCAATGCATCTCCAAATGAAATTTGCCAAACCAGCTGTTGTAGGTGAGGCCGGTTTCCTGAGGCGGGGTGGATCCGGCACACTGAATGGCCATCAGGTATTGTGAAAGCACCACCCGGCGTTCCAGCTCATGTGCTCTGGGATCCGTACTGCCCGAAAAGTCAACCGCCCCGCCCCGGGTCCAGAACTGCTCCCAGTAACGAGCACTGCTGTCCCGGGTTGTCGTGTATGCCGAAAGTACCTGTCCCTGATTGCGTGCGGTGAACATGCAGTTCAACTGCAGGGTGTCGCTGGCAGACGAAGGAGCCATCACGAAATAATGCGGGGCTTTCTCTGTAACCGTGCCTTGTCCCGACCACTCCATGGAGGTGTAATAAGTAGTGGTATCCAGGGCATGTTTCAGGATGGCGCCACCAGATGAAGCCGATTCGATCACGGACTGATGCTTTCCCACGGCCAGCCAGTCGCTGGCAACATCCGAGTGGATGCCGGTTGGGTAGGGAAACCGGCAGTTGATTTTCAACCTTCCTGATGAAATCAGAGGAGAAACGATCTGAACAGAAATCTGGTCTTTTCGGGGGTGACAGACAGTTGACACGGCAACGGGCGCACCGTCCACCACAAAGCGGCTGATGATTTCGCCTTTCCACAGGTTCAGCTCCTGATGGATGTCCTGAATGTCAGAGGGCACGACCGGGGAGCCATCCGCATGTGTGAGTTCCAGCCCCACATTGGCCAGTTGCAGCCGGTGTGGGTTGACCCGGAAGTAATCGGATGCCTCTTTGGCCCTTTGAGGGGCCTTTTTCTGAATGGCGTAGCTTCTGGGCCGGCCGTGAAAATTGTAATTTTCCAGCGATTCTTCAAAGGTGTATCCATTCACATTAGGAAAACTGTGCCAGCCCCATTGCGACTGTGTCCCCAGGGGAATCCCCCGGGAATAGAATTCGGGAAAAGTCTGCAAGCCGGTGATGTCGGCCGTGAAGGCAAATTCTCCGTTCCCCACCGACAGGGAAGCAAGGGTGTCACATTCTGTGACAACGACATTGTGCCTGGTAACCAGATCATAGCGGTCAATGGGCGGGATTTTCTCTTCACATCCGGTTCCTGTCAGGGTGCTGGCAAGTATCGGCAGGATGAGGCATCGGGCGAACATGGCTTTGCGCATATTATTCAACGTATAAGGGGATGAGGTATTTACGAATGGGTAAACGGGCTTCCCGAATACCTTCAGCGGCCATGGAAGCATATTTCCGGGCTCCATAGTCATTCAGGTGGGTGTTGTCTTCCACTCCTGCGGGGTACTTGGTCAGCATCCCGGCGGGAAGGAACAGATGCAATTTTTTGGAACCTTCTACTCCCAGAGATAGCATCAGTTCCTGAGTTTTTTGTTGCATATCAATCACCGGAACACGCATTTCGGCCC
>DFUR01000085.1 GCA_002380425.1 Bacteroidales bacterium UBA4181 | reverse complement strand
ATTCTGATAAGGCCTGATGAATCTCCATGGACACCTGGTGTGCCCTGAGTGCTTCCGAAGGTACATGGCCAATGGCAAACACCCGGGACATATCGGTCATATACCCGGTAAAATTTCCACCCATATCAAACATAATGGTTTGTCCGGGTTTCAAAACCGTACCGTTCTGACCTATGGGCAACGAAGGATGCATCCCGGCACCGCCAAGAGCAAAATCGTAGGGCGAGGGGGCTCCCGCATTGTCTCCGGTAAGGGTGGAGCCCATAAAAGCCTCCATACTCTGGCCAGCAATACGAAACAGTCCCAAGCATCCGTTGAGCCTCATCTCCCGCTCCAATTCAATGGTCCAGGCTTCATCAGTGATTCCGGGACGATAAAATGAGGGTATTTTTTGATAAGCAAGGGCATGTCTTCGGCCGGACTCAATCAACTGAGCCTGTTCGTAAGTCGTCTTCACGCTCCGAAGTGTTCTCAGACGGGCGGAAGCCTGAACACATCGAGTACCTGGAATAACCTGTGAAAGGCGGGCCCATTCCCCGTAGGACAATTCATCGCCTTCGAGCCAAACCACCTTAGGCAAGGGGAGTCCGTCCTGTTCCAGTAAATCAGGAATCTGTTCCGGCTTGCGGATATAGCGGATCTGCGAGCCGGTCATCCCCACCGGACGCCGCACGAAGAACCGTTCTGTACCATCACAATGAAGGTAAACCACCCCGGCAAAGATGCTACCGGTAAGATAAAAAATATGCAGATTGGAGGCAATCAGGCAGGCATCAGCCCCGTCAAGCCGCATCATCTCACGAAGTTTTTCCCGACGATTACGGGTATCTGTTATCAAATCAACAGTTTCAATCATGGCTTCTTATTGTCAAGGGAATATTTCAAGGGCAGGGAAGGAAATAATTGTCTGGTATCCTCCTCAAACTGGCCCAACTTATCCTTGTCTTCACCGGGAATCCGGAAAAGATGAGGATACTGGTGATACAGGCCCAGAGGAATGATCCGATACAAAAACCGTTCCCGGACATCATACCGGTACACCCAGAATGGCTCATAGGAAACAGATATATGCCTGGTTCCACCAAACCCTTTCACCACCTCGGCATGAAAGATAATCCCGCCGTCGGTATATCGATCCCGCTGGTTCGACACAACATTCCCCAGAGAATAAATCACCGGCACTGGCCCTTTAGGCCCGGTGACCCATTCAAAAGGCTGTACTACATGGGGATGTGACCCAATAATCAGGTCCGAACCCGATTCGGCCAGGAAACGGGCCAGGAAACGTTGCTCCGGGTTTTCCTTCCGTTCATACTCGACCCCCCAGTGAATGCAGGTCACTATCAGATCGGGGCGTAATGCCCGGGCCACACGATGGTCTGCACGGATCTGGGCAGTATCTATGTAATTGACAATTTGAGGAGGTTGTACCTGAATACCGTTGGTTCCATAGGTATAATTCAGCAGGGCGATCCGCAGCCCGTTGCGCTCCAGTAGCAGGGGATACCGTTCCCGGCGTTGGTCTGGGCTGGTGAACACCCCTGTATGAGGGATGCCTAATGAGTCAAGCACATGAACCGTCCTGGCCAATCCGGCACGTCCCCGGTCAAGAGAATGATTGTTCGCCAACACAAGCGCGTCAAATCCAGCATCCTGAAGGGCGACAGCCAATGCATCCGGACTGGAAAACTGAGGATAGCCGGTATAAGGAGGCCCTGCCAGGGTCACTTCCAGGTTGGCCACAGCCAGATCGGCGTGCGCCAGCACCTTCTTCATCGCCAAAAACACCGGCCGGTAATCATAGCAGGAATCGCCACCATCCATGAGCGCTCCATGGACTTGTCCCCCATGTCCCATCACATCTCCGACAAAATACAGATGCAATGTGTCGGCCGGCAAACAGGGCCGGGACAGAAGAAACAACACCAGCAAACATACAATCCTGAGCATCTACATGGGTTTGAAGACACGAAAGTACAATTATTCCGCCACATTCAGCCGGGTTGCATCTTTTGCGTACCTTTGGGCACCAATACAAAGATGACACCGTTAAGTCAAGGATATCGATTCCCGGCCGAATGGGAGCCACATGAGGCCACCTGGCTCACCTATCCACACCACCCGGATTCCTTTCCCGGGCGGATGGAGGAGGTATTGCCCGTCATTGATCAGTTCATTCGCATCATCTCAATCGGGGAACAAGTCCGAATCAACGTACACTCCCGTGAGCAGCTCGGTTTGCTGGCCCGGAAACTGGAACAGGAGGAACTGGATTCCTCCCGGGTGGCCTTGTTTGTTCACCCCAGTAATGACGTATGGTGCCGGGATCACGGTCCATCCTTTGTGATCCGTTCCGGGCCTGATCCCTGCAAAGCCATTGTCAACTGGAGACACAATGCCTGGGGCGGAAAGTACCCATGGCAACTCGATGATGCCATTCCTTCGCTGGTTGCGCAACAGTTTGACCTGCCCGTATTTGAACCGGGGATCATTATGGAAGGAGGCTCTGTCGAATTCAACGGATGCGGCGTACTGATGACCACACGTTCCTGTCTGCTTCATCCCAACCGCAACCCAAAACTTTCACAGCCTCAGATTGAGGAATACCTCCGGCAATACTATGGTGTATCACATATTCTGTGGCTGGGCGAAGGCATCGAAGGGGACGACACAGACGGACACATTGACGACATCACCCGGTTTGTGGACGCCTGCACGGTGGTAACCGCGGTGGAACACAACAAGAAGGATGTAAATTATCTGCCCTTGCAAAAAAATCTGCAGGAACTGCAAAAGATGCGTCTTCCGGGAAACCGAAACCTGGAGATTGTGGAGCTGCCTATGCCTAAGCCTGTTGTGTATCAGGGAATCAGGCTCCCAGCCTCATATGCAAATTTCTACATCACCAACCGGGCCGTTATCGTCCCCACCTTCCGTTGTTCTCAGGATGATGTGGCTCTGGATATTCTATCCGGGTGCTTCCCGGGCCGAAAGATTATCGGGCTGGACTCTGTACCTGTGGTATGGGGTCTGGGCAGTTTTCACTGCCTGAGCCAGCAGGAACCTGCGGTACCCCTACCAACTACCTGACGCACCGCCCCCGCCCCCGAGGCCTCCGCCAAATCCACCGAAACCACCGGAACCGCCAAAACCTCCTGACCCGCCAAATCCACCGAAACCACCTTTATGTGGCAGGGAACCGTTACGAAATGCATCAAACGCCCCCGGGCGATGTCCGAGCATTGTCAACAGCATCCATACGGGTAAATCCCCTGAGCCGTGCAACGGCCGGGCATGGCCGGTTCTTCGTGAACTGCCGCGGTAGAACAGAAAAAACACCACTATCAGGAAAGCAATGGTTAGCAAAGTGCTTCCCAAACGTTTTTCCGTTTCCTGCATATAGGCTTCAGCCGTAAACTCATCACGGGTGATGGACATCAGAATATCCACTGCCCTGTCAATCCCCTGACCGTAATCTCCTGAGCGAAACGAGGGGAGCATATCGTGTTCGATGATTCTCTTTGCCAGGCCGTCGGGTACAGCCCCTTCGAGCCCGTATCCCATACTGATGGCCACTTGCCCTCTGTCCGTACCCTTCACCTTGGGTTTAACCAGAATCAGTACCCCGTTATTTTTACCCTTCTGACCAACACCCCATGCATCCATAAGGCGCTGCGCAAACTCCTCAGGGGGATAGTCTCCGAGGGAGGACACCACAACTACCGCAATCTGCGTAGACGTGCTTCGGGCAAATGTATCCAACTTGTGCTCAAGCAGAGCCACACGAGCATCTGACAACACCCCGGCAAAGTCGTTGACCAGACGGGCTGGTTCCGGACGAGGGGGCAAATCCGAAGCCATCAAGCCCAGCCATCCAGGAATACAGACGGCCAGGACCAGCAAGAGCTTACTCACCATAGGAAATCTCATCGCTCAATTCGTTTTTGTCTCCCTCTGTATAAGGGAAGAATTGTTTCAACCTCAGTCCTACCATCTCAATAGCCAGAATCAGCCCGGTACAGAACTCACCCTGCCGAAAGGCACGCGTCATAGCTACAACCACATCATCCCAGAAGTGCTCCTCGACCTGCGCATTGATGCCCTGATCGCCCAGAATGGCCACTTTGTGGTCATTCACAGCCAGATATATCAACACTCCGTTTCGCTGTGCGGTTTGGTGCATGCCCAGTTTTGCAAAGATGATGGCAGCCCGGTCCAGCACATTGCCGGAACAACGGGCTTCAATATGTACCCGAATCTCTGCCGAAGTGTGCATCTCGGACTTCATCAGGCTGCTGAGTACAAACTGCTCCTGCTCGGGAGACAACAGATGTTTCACTTTCATGAGCCCAGTATCAAAATTCTACTTTGGGTGCCTTTTGGGCGGCAGCCTCAGCGGCAAAATAGGGCCGCTTTTCAAAGCCGAACATTCCAGCAAACAAAAGCTGGGGAAACCGGCGGATATAAGTATTGTATGTCTGCGCTGCTTCATTGAATTTTCGGCGCTCAGTGGAGATTCTGTTCTCCGTGCCTTCAAGTTGAGCCTGTAACTCCAGAAAACTCTGGTTCGCCTTCAAATCAGGATATTGTTCCACCACGACCATAAGGCGTGAGAGGGCCGAACTCAGAGCCGACTGTGATTCCTGAAACTGGCTCAGGGTTGCCGCATCCAATTTGGAGGCGTCAATCGTGGTGGATGTCGCCTTGGAGCGGGCTTCCACGACCGCTGTCAAGGTGGTTTCCTCATGCGCAGCATACCCCTTTACAGTCTGAACCAAATTGGGGATCAGATCAAGTCTTCGCTGGTACACATTTTCCACCTGGGCCCACTGAGAGGTAACAGCCTCATCAAGCTGAACCATCTTGTTATAGCCACACCCGGTGAGCAGGGGCAGCAAAATCAGCAGACAAAGAAATCGAACAGAACGGGACATAACGTTATTCATGAAAAGATTCAACAAATTGAAGCACCAGGGAATCAAACGAAGGGCCTTGTCCTGGCAAAAAGGCCACCTCAACCGGAAGCACAAAACAACGATTACGAAGCGGCTGCGGGAGTATATCTCTGAGTCGTACCGCATCCTTCTCGGTGGTCAATATTATTTTGGGTTCACGCATTGAGGCAAACTTATCTGAAATCCCATCTATATCGCGAAGTGTAAAAGGATAATGATCCGGATACAGGCACTCCGCAACTTCACGGTAGTGATCTCTGGCCCAACGGACAAAAAGCTCAGGCCTGGCAATTCCGGAAACCAGTAACACCCCGGTGTGCGCCGGGTCTCCCTCCAGGGAGGACATCCCCTGAAGCACATAAGGATCCGCATACCTAAGGGTGGAGAAACAGAAACTCTTCCCTTCGGGCACACAACATGAAGCTAAGGTACGGCCTTTTTCGGCATCTGTGGCCCCGTCGGGCATCTTTGTCACCACAACCACATCCGCTCTGGCGACTCCTGAGACTGGTTCTCTCAACCGCCCGGTCGGGAGCAGACAATCCCCGGCCAAAGTCCTGCGGGCGTCCACCAGCAACAGCGACAAGCCAGGCTTGAGAGATCGATGCTGAAAAGCATCATCAAGCAGAATCACCTGAGGTGCCAGCGCTTGTGACAGCAGCCTGTGCACTCCGTGTACCCTGCGCTCATCCACAGCCACCATCACTTCCGGAAATTTTCTTTTGATCTGGCAGGGTTCATCTCCAGCCTCGGAGAAGGCACTCTGCACCTCAACCCAACGGAATCCCCGGGTACGACGGCCATAGCCACGACTCAGCACCCCCACCCGGTAACGGGGGGACAACAGACGAATCAAATACTCAATATGCGGCGTTTTCCCCGTCCCGCCTACCGTAATGTTGCCCACACTAATGATGGGAACAGGGAAGTCATGGGAACGAAGCCAACCCAGATCGTACATCAGATTGCGCACCCGCACCACGAGCCCGTAGAGCAGGGAGAAGGGAAACAGCAGAAACGAATACCATCCGTACATCACTGAATCTTTAAACGGTTTAATGCCGCATGATAACGACGGGCATACTGAATATGCTGGGAATGTGTAACCGAGAAGTGATGGTAGCCCGAGAAATCATCCCTTACACAAAAATACAAATAATTGTGCCGGGCATAATGCAGCACAGCATCCACGGTAGATACAGAAGGAATACAAATTGGTCCGGGGGGAAGGCCTGGAAATTTATATGTATTGTAGGGAGAGTGAATACTCAGATGCCTGTTGAGAATCCGCTTGAGGGTGAAATCGCCCCAGGCAAACTTGACCGTCGGGTCGGCCTGCAACAACATGCCCTTGCGTAGCCGGTTCAGGTACAAACCGGCAATAATGGGTTTTTCATCCTCTTTACGGGTTTCTTCTTCAATGATAGAGGCCAAAATATAGGCTTCTTCCCTACTCAAACCGGTTGCTTTCAACAGTTCCATTCGGGCAGCATTCCAAAAAGCACGATGCTCCCGGGCCATCCGCTGCACCAATCCGCGGGCGCTGGTGTTCCAATAAACCTCATAAGTATTGGGGAAGAATAAAGTCAGCACCGTAAGGGTATCCACCCCACATTCCCGGAGCAAGGCTGTATCTCTCAAGATCTTCATCAAGGAGAGCGAATCGGCCTCTATCTGTCGGGCAATAGTTCCGCACAATTGCTCCCGGGTTCGGATAGAGTTAAAAACCAATGATACAGGAGTTTGCCTTGCCGCCCTCAGAAGCACAAGCAACTGCCGGTTGCTCATTCCGGAACTCAGCTCATATCGTCCGGGTTTGACGCGTTCTTTGTATTTCATCACCCCGGCAAGCCTATCGAAGGCTCCAGGATACCTCAGAAAGGGCTGCAGCAATACCTTCACCTGGTCGTAGGTGGCTCCGGTAGGAATATGCACATAAACGGGAGACTCCCGGAGGAGCAAACCCGGGCCAAAGAAACGGAGGTACTGATGCCGGGCAACCACAAAACCAAGGAATGCCACAAATAAGACAAGCACCATCAGCCGCAAGGGTTTTCTGGTAAAACGAGCACCTCTCCCTGACGATGGCTCAGACTGGCATGAGCTATCAGACGTACGCCCCATAGAGGAAGCAATGAACCCCACCATGATCAATTGCAGGATATGATATATCATCAGGGGCAGGATGACCACCCCAGCGGCCGAAGCAGGAAACATCACCTTGGACATCACCGTTCCGTGCATCAGCGACTTCTTGGAGCCACAAAACACCGCTGTGATTCTGTCCGGACGCGAAAAGTGCAACAACCCGGAGAGGGCGTTCAGGCATAGAAAGGACACCAGGAACAAAGCAGCCATACCGAGCAACAACAGCAGCATTGTGGTCCAACCGAACCCCCGGAAAAGATCCTGTTCAAAAGACTCAGAAAAGGACGTGTACACCACCAACAGAATGACCATCTGGTCAATCAGACGCAACCTGCGCCCATATTTTCGGGCAAGTGCACCGCCCCACCGGGACAGGACCATTCCCAAGGCAATAGGCAACAGAACCTGCAACACCAGCTTGGTAATCATCCCTGCCAATGCCTCGTACCCGGGCACAGAAGAGAGGAAGAGACCCATCCAGAGCGGTGTAAGAAAAACCCCTGCCAGGCTGGAGAAGGTAGCGTTAAAAATAGCCGAAGGAACATTGCCCCTGGCGAGCGAAACCATCACCACCGATGATGACACCGTTGAAGGCAAGGCCGCCAGATAGAACACGCCCAGCCACAAAAGATTGCCCTCGGATGCGTTCCACAGAGTGCGTACCAGCAAAATGAGCAGCGGAAAAAAAACGAAGGTGGCCAACTGAACCGTCAGATGAACTTTCCAGTTGCCAAGGTCTGCAAGCCACTGTTTGGGCTCCAGTTTCAGACCGTACAGAAAGAATACCAGACAGATTCCGGCACCGGCAAGTTTCTTCAGGGAGAGCGTTCCTTCGTATGCCCCGGGGCCGGGCAGCCAAAACGCCAGCAATACCGCCAGAACAAGGGAAGGAACAAAGGCGTCCACATGATAAACAGACATCCGCTCCCGCACTGCGGACAACCGGGCGTTGAGTGAGGACAGTACGGACATACGATGGAAACAGTGAGAAAGTGGGATGGTTTGCAACGCAAAGGTACAAACTTTTGTAACTTTGCCGCATGATGAACACAAACGCTTCTGATTCGGCTCTGGTCCTGTTTTCCGGGGGACAAGACTCCACCACCTGCCTCTTTTGGGCGATGCGTGCGTTCTCCCGGGTGGAGGCCGTCTGCTTCCTGTACGGACAACGGCATGCTTGTGAAACGGACACAGCACGCTCCATTGCCGCTGAGCTGAACGTTCCCTTTCATCTGGTGGAAGTGCCTGTTTTGGGAAGCCTGGCTCCCAGCTCCTTGACCGACACCTCCATCTCCATGGATGCCTCCCAGCCTCCAGGCGGATACCCCAATACCTTCGTTCCAGGCAGGAATATGCTTTTTCTCACTCTGGCAGCGATTCAGGCTCGCACACTAGGCATCCGGAACCTGGTTACCGGAGTTTCCCAAGCCGATTACAGCGGTTACCCGGACTGCCGTGACACCTTTATACGCTCTGCCAATGTCTCTTTGAATCTGGCCATGGATGAACACTTTGTGATCCACACCCCCCTGATGTGGCGGGATAAAGCAGCGGTCTGGCAACTGGCCGATGAACTGGGACGGTTTGACTACGTCCGGGAGCGAACCATCACCTGCTACAAGGGCATTCCCGCAGAGGGCTGTGGAAGCTGCCCTTCGTGTATCCTGCGCCGGAAAGGCCTGGAAGAATACCATCAAATAAAACAATCATGAGCACCAATCCCCAAGAGGAGTCTCTGTCCCTGCTGGGCGGACGCACCGAATATCTCAAAGAATACACCCCTTCGGTACTGGAAACATTCCAAAACAAGCACCCGGAGAATGACTACTGGGTTAAATTCAATTGTCCGGAATTCACCAGCCTGTGTCCCATCACCGGGCAGCCTGATTATGCCACGCTGTATATCAGCTACATCCCTGGAGAACGTATGGTGGAAAGTAAGAGTCTGAAACTCTACCTGTTCAGCTTCCGCAACCACGGAGCCTTCCACGAGGATTGTGTCAATACCATTATGAAGGACCTCATCCGGCTGATGGATCCCAAATACATTGAAGTATGGGGAATCTTCAACCCGCGTGGCGGCATCAGCATCGACCCCTATTGCAATTATGGCCGTCCGGAAACCTCATATGAAGGACTGGCTCAGCAACGTCTGGCCGCCCATGACCCCTATCCGTTTGTGCGTCCGACATGGAAAGCCGTGCAGCAGAGCTGATACCTGACGTAACTCCGGCTCCGAAACACTCACTTATTCAGGAAGGCGACGCTTCGCGTCTGATGCGCCGGAATATGGTTTTGGTGAAACTCTCCATCTCTCCGATGCTGCGCAACACTTTCTTCTCATCCAGCGACCGGTAACGGGGACTAATCAGCGCATAGGCGATGGCCTTCCTGTGTTCTACCAGTGCCCGGTGGTTGAGGTTCAACAAAGATATGGTCCGTTCACCCTTGGGAGAGCCACGACGCGGGATGATCCTTCCGGTGAAACTATAGGTCAGGTGGTCTGCCGGATCCTCCCTGGTGGGGTTGATCAGCAGGCGGTAATCCTCAGGCACAATCCTGCGGTCCTTGAATTTTGCCCCACAGAACTCCAGGTTGCACGAAACCATCAGATTCCGGTAGTCAAAAGTCAGTTCCGGAAACAGGCTGCGTTTGCGAAAATGGTCAATGTGGGAACTCGAAGAAGACGCGTACAAACGAAGTTCCGTAAAGGCGCACAGATGATCTTGCTCCACTTCCAGAATATGTTTGCGCAACATATAACTAACGGGGCGGGTAGCCTCCCAGCCATCAGGCTGCTCCGCAGCCAACTGAGCAAAATAGTGGGGCGCTTGCTGTTTGTATATCTTCCTCATAGGCCCTTTTCCGAACAACGCTGTTCCACCTCCAGGCGGAGCAGCATCAAGTCCCGGTCAGAATACCCCAGGATGTCCTCCAGGCGCTGCATCCGTTCCCGAAACTCAGCACAATCATACCGGTCGGAATCCACCATCTCGTTCAGAGCATCCAGCTCTTCCTCCACCTCTGGAACCCTGAGATAATGAGCCCCCATGATTTCTAACAGCACCTTGTCAATGCGCCATCCGTAGGACCCGGAAAAATCGCTGATTACCCGTACCTCTTCGTCCTCACGCAACAGTACCCGAACTTGCTCCCGGCGCACAGCAGAAACAATGTGGGGCGAATGGGTAGACAGAATGATCTGATTGTTATAGGTGTCGGCAAACTTCTGGAATACCAGAGCAATCCGGCTTTGCCAGGAAGGATGCAACGAAGCCTCGGGCTCATCAATGAGGATCACGCTGTCGTGAATATCCGAGAGATACAGGGAAAAGGCCTTGGAAATCATCTGCTGCTCCCCACGCGAAAGATCATCAATAGAGATATGCTCCCCGCGGGACCCCAGAAAGAAGACCTCCCTGGTTGTTTCAACACCTCCCAGACGCACATTCAGGTGAAAGCCCTGAAAAATGGTTTCGAGCAGTTCCTGAGTATAGGCCAACGCTTCACTGCTCTTCATATCCTTTTGGTAGATGAGTTGGTCAATAAAGCGCATCAGCACCATCCGGGCGTGTGTCAGAGGCAGATCGGCCACCGGATAGTAGTGAAACCGGCCCGATTCCTTCCCTTCCCAATCGATTTGCACCAACGGGTTTTCCTTTTGCACGTCCCCCACTTCCTCAATCAGGGAGGACAACAGGGTGGTTTTTCCGCTGCCATTCTCTCCGGCAATGACCACCAGATTAAGCACCTGACCCTCATGGGTGAAGTCTATCTCAAAGTTGCGGAAGACCTTGTAATCCGGTATGGTTACTTTACGAATCTTCATGATCCTGAATTTTTTCAACATAAACCTGACCGGCCTCCTCACGGACTACACGCACCCGTTCCCCCCGGTCCACATACCCATACATAGCCACAGCATCATAATGCAAACCGTCAATCAACACCTTTCCCGAAGGACGAAGCATCCGGCTCACTGTTCCGGTTCGGCCAATCAGTCCGGGGTGTACATCTACCCCAACATATCCGGCCTGGCTTTTCTGTTCGGCTACCAGGGCCACCCCGCGCAGCCATCTGGCCTCAAGCGCTTTGGGAGCCAGCCAGAGGGCCGCCACGAAACCGGCCATCAGGGAGAGTATCACCATGAGCAGATACTTGAAGAACAACACCACAGCATAACCAAAATCCCAGGTAAAGACAATATTATCGATCAAACTGAGGGTCAGGCCCGTAACGAGGCACACAATCCCAGCCACACCGGCCACACCGAACCCTGTGAAAACAAAAATCTCAAGCCCCAACAGAACCAAACCGGCAATGAACAAAAGAATCTCCCAATGGGCAGCCAGGCCTTCGAGATACAGAGGGGCAAAATAAACCACAGCCGCAGTCAGGGCCACCACCAGAGGGAAACCCACCCCAGGAGTCTGTAGTTCAAAATAGACGCCACCCAGCATCAGCAAGATGAGAATGCTCTGCAAATAAGGATTCACCAGAAAGCCCATTATCTTCTCAAAACCTGTCAGCTTGAAGGATTCTATCTGGTAGTTGCGTACTCCGTTCTGCTCCAGAATCTGGGGGATACGTTCGGCAATACCCTCGCAATACCCATATTTCACAGCCTCCATAGCGGTAAGGGTCAACACCTTGCCGGTATCAATCACCCCGGGAATATAGGCCGAAGGGTCCACCATCGCCTCAGCAATCAGTGGATCACGCCGCCATCGAAGCAATGTGTCTCCTCCCGCAATCAGGGTATCCCGGCCATGAGCCTCTGCAGTAGCACGCATCATGGAACGCATAAAAGACTGATATTTATCAGGCATCGGCTCCCCGGACTGATTGACCACCGTGGCGGCACCCAGGCTGGCACCGGAACGCATATAAATCTTGTCGGCAGCGACCGAGATCAGCGCTCCCGCTGAAATGGCATTGTTGTCCACAAAGACATACACCGGGATGGGACAGTTCAGGATGCGGGTACGGATGGAATCAGCAGCATCCACCATTCCCCCGTAGGTATTCATATGAATAATGATCAGGTCTGAACCCTTGGTAACAGCTTCGTCCAGACTCTTGCGGGTAATGCGCCATACCGCTGGGCCAATCTCTTTATTGATGGGGAAAGTAAAGACCTTCAAAGTATCTTTCACCGGAATGTTCCGGGCCGAAACAGAAGCCAAAGAAGCAGAGGCCCCCGCAGCGGCCACAACCGGGACAACAACCAGAATGCATGCCGACAGGCATATAACCATCAGAAAGTTGGGGATCAAGGCAGTGAACTTCCGGAAATCAGCCATCGTCGTATGGGTTGGTGTGGAGCAAATTTACAAAAAGTCGGGCACAGTGCCATCCTCAGGGAGATAAGACGCGTATCCGCCCTGACGCACCTTCTCCAGAAACAACGCCATAGCTTGCTCCTTGGGGGCATCCAAATGGAAATCCACCTGCTTCTTCCAGTATGTGTCCAGATCTATATGCGATGACACACGGGGTGTCCACTCCCGCAGCACCTCATCCAACTGCCCGACACCCAGGGAAAGGCCGTCTTCCATCCGGGCCAGCCACGGCTGGGGCAATTCCCGATTTGCAATCCAGGCTGCAAACACAAAGGGCAACCCCGTGAACAACTGCCACTGTTCCCCCAGATCATACACATAGGGGGCCTGCACATCGAAAGCCTTGTCCCCGATAAGGACAATCCCGGAACGACCGGAAGGGGTTCCATTCATCTGCTCAATTCCGTACACCCAGCGGGGAGCAATCTGCCAATACTCCCGGGCCAGCAGTCGGGCCAAGGTTACCGAAGTGCGGGAGTGCGCATCCAGATACACCGTGTCCACCTGTTCCAAAGGGACCGCGGAGGCAAGAATGACTGTCCGGATGACCCCCTGTGCCCCGATGCACCAGCGGGAGACCACCCTGGCGGAAGGAATCCTGAACATTTCCACCACAGGCACCAGCCCCACATCTACCTGGCCTCTGCGAAGCCGGTCGGCACAAACCGAGGGAATATCGGGTTGAATATCGGCATACGCATCCATTCCGGAATGCTGCAAACCATACAGAAAGGGGACTGAATTCAGATAGACCGGAAGGGAGATCCCTATGAGTGACATGGTGTGATTTCGTAAGACAGATAAAGCATACCCAAACGTACACAAACTTTCTGATTGTATTCTGCCCCGGGTCTATTACTTTTGCACAAAAAGAGGAGCGTGACCTACCCCGGAAATTTTGAAGAAAAGATTGAGTTCCCGCGCATTCGTGAGATGTTGCTCTCTGAGTGCCTGTGCGCTCTGGGTCACAGAAAGGTGCAGGAGATGCATTTTCTCACCGACCCTGCTTCCATTCGCCATGCGCTGACGGTCACTGAAGAGTTCCGGAATATCCTGCTGATGGAACGATCCTTCCCCTCTCAGGACTACTGGGATGCAAGCCCTCTTTTGGAGCGTATCCGGATTCCCGGAACCTGGCCTGAGGTGTCCGAGGTGGTTCTGTTGCGGAATTCCGTGGCCACTATCCACGAGATTTGCGCCTTCTTCAGCCGGAAAGATCCGGGAGTTTACCCCCTGCTGCAGCATGAGGCCGGTAGGGTTCCCTCTTTCCCTGCCATTTCCCGGGCTGCGGATGCTCTGCTGGACCCAACAGGACAAATCCGTGACAATGCCTCTCCCCTGCTTGCTCAGATACGACGTAGCATTGCCGAGCAACAGCAAGCGGTCACCCGCATCATGCAGCGCATGCTCAAACAAGCCCAGGCTGATGGCCTGGCCGAATCCGGGTCGGCCCTGACCCTCCGGGAAGGCCGGCTGGTGATTCCGGTTACCGCGGGGCTGAAAAGAAAGCTCCCTGGTATCGTGCACGATGAATCGGCAACCGGGAAAACTGCCTACATCGAACCAACATCGGTAGTGGAGATCAACAATCAGGTGCGGGAACTCCGGTTTGCGGAACAAAGAGAAATTGTACGTATCCTCACAGAGTTTGCCGACCTGGTGAGGCCTTTTCTCCCGGATTTACATTCTGCCTACGAATTCCTTGGAGATGTAGACTTCTGGCGGGCCAAGGCATCGCTGGCACTGAAGACCCGTAGTGTACTTCCCGTTCTGGACACCACGGGCCACATGCACTGGGCTCATGCCCGACACCCACTCATGGAGCAAGCCCTTATACGCGAGGGGCGTCAGGTGGTACCGCTCGATATAGCCTTTGACAACCAACACCGGATTATTCTGATTTCCGGGCCCAACGCGGGAGGGAAGAGCGCCTGTCTCAAGACAGTCGGTCTGCTGCAGTATATGCTGCAATGCGGCCTGCTCGTCCCCATGTCCGAAAACTCCGAAACCAGATTATTCCGGAACATTTTTATGGACATCGGGGATGAACAATCCATTGAACAGGATCTGAGCACCTACAGCTCCCACCTGCGCCATATGAATTATTTCACCCGTCATGCCGGGCCGGACACCCTGGTGCTGATCGACGAATTCGGCTCGGGGACGGAACCTCAGTTAGGCGGAGCCCTGGCCGAGGCGATTTTGAACTATCTCAATCAGAATAAGGTATGGGGGGTCATCACTACCCACTACGGAAATCTGAAGCATTTCGCTTCCGCCAACCCAGGAATCCTCAACGGAGCCATGCTGTACGACACCAGCCTAATGCAGCCCTTGTTCCGCCTGGAACTGGGACGTGCGGGAAGCTCCTTCGCCTTTGAGATCGCCCGTCAGACGGGGCTGAATGAAGAAATCCTGCAGGATGCCGCCAATAAAGTTGGCCACGACCAGGTGGACTTTGAAAAACATCTGCGGGAAGCCGAAAGAGACAAACGCTACTGGGAACGCAAACGGGAACAGATTCGCAAACGGGAGAAAGAGCTCGAAGAAACCCTGGCCCGATACATGCTGCAGGCCGAAACCCTCGAAAAGGAACGCTCCCGGACCCTGCGGCAGGCGCGTGAGGAAGCCGACAGAATTCTGGAAGACGCCAATAAGCTCATCGAACGTACCATCCGGGAAATCAAGGAAAGTCAGGCCGAGAAGGAAAGAACCCGGAAAGCCCGTGCTGAAATGGACATTCAGAGGAAGCAATCCGCCGAGAGCCAAAACCGGCAGGAGAAAGACAGCCAACAGGCACTGGATCAGATGAAAGCTCTTGGCGAAAAACTGCTCGGCAAAAAATCCCGCAGCCAATCCAAATCAGGAACCAGCGGAGAATACCTGCTGGCCAAGTCACCCCAGACTGCCCAACCTCACAGGCCCCCACAAGCCGGAGACTGGGTCATTCTGGACGATGCCGGTATCCCCGGAGAAATCCTGAGCATCGAAAGCAATCAGGCAACCGTTGCCTTCGGTCAGATGAAGACAGTGGTTCCCCTGAAACGGCTCCGAAAAGTTTCCGCCACAGAAGCCAAAAAACGTTCCCAGACACCGCGTCCTTCAGCCCCCGCTTTCGACACGCTGCAACGCAGAGCCAACTTCAAACCCGGCATCGATGTACGGGGAGAACGCACTCAGGACGCCCTCATTAAGGTAGAAGAACTCCTTGACGAGGCCTCCATGCTCGACATCGGGGAAATTAAGATCCTGCACGGCAAGGGGAACGGCATCCTGAGGCAGATGATTCGCCAATATCTTTCCACCAGCCCAGTGGTCGCCTCTTTCAGGGATGAATCCATAGAACAGGGGGGCACGGGAATCACCATCGTGCGCATGAAATAAAAAAAGCCGGCTCTTCACCGGCTTTTGCTTCGCGGACCCGGAGGAACTCGAATCCCCAACCTTCTGATCCGTAGTCAGATGCTCTATCCAATTAAGCTACGAGTCCTTTTTGCGGTTGCAAATGTAGCACTTTCTGCGGAATCCCGCACAAAAAACCCTAAAAAACCACACCCAAATATTTAGCCCCTTGTTAACCAGTGTAACACATTGATGCGTTTAATGCCGTTGTAATCTGCGTCAGGGTCTTCGTCCAAAGTGAGAATAAATTTGGGATAGTGGTCAGCAATACGACGCAAAGGGGCAAGTTCCCTGGCCAGAGTACTCTCGTCCCGAACACTTGCTGCCACCTGAAAATAACAAGGCACATCGCCATCCATCGTAACAAAATCCACTTCAAGATCGTCCATCCTACCTATGCTCACAGCAAAGCCTCTCCGCAGCAAATCCAGATAAACAATATTTTCCAGGACACGTCCCACGTCAAAAGAACTATTGCCCAGCAACAAACGCCTCAGTCCTATATCCACGACGTAGTATTTCTCCATCGTTTTCAGATACTGCCGCCCTTTAATACTGAAGCGTTTCGCCTTATAAATAATATAACTCTCCGCAAGAGCTGAGAGGTATTTTTCAACAGTCTTCACATCTATTTTACGCCCAACCGAAGTCATTGTATCGGCTATTTTCTTTGTGGAAAGCGTATTGCCAATATTGTCAAACACAAAACGAATGATGGCTTCCAACATCATCACATCGCTTATCTTATTGCGTGTAACAACATCCTTCAGCACAATGGTGTTGAAAATGCCAGATAAATATTCCCGCAAAATTCCGGGTTGATCTTTCAATTCAAAAGCGTATGGGAACGAACTACCATTAAGATAATCGGTGTATTTACGTGGTAAATCCATATTATCTCCGGTGTGAAGCACGAACTCCTTGAAAGAAAGTGGAAGCATGGCAATCTCAATATATCGCCCAGAAATCAAAGTGGCTATTTCGCCAGACAGCATATAAGCATTGGAGCCTGTAAGGTACAAATCAACACCTTTTGTAATGAACAGACTGTTCACAACATCAGGAAAATCCTTTACATGTTGTATCTCGTCAAGAAAAATATAGGTATTTTTGCCTTTCGGAATGAGGTCCTTAATGTACTGGTGAAGAAGTCTCGGGTCACGCAGATCGTAGTTGTCGAAATCTTCAAAGTTCAGTGAAATGATTTGCTCCTTCCCAACTCCCCTGCTCAACAGATAGTCCTGCATCATCTCCAACAGTGTTGACTTCCCGCAACGGCGCACACCAGTAACAATCTTGATAACCCTTTTGTCTATCAAGGCTATTAACCTGTCCAAATATTCTCGTCTCTTTATACGTTCCACTATCGATTCTCTGGATTTTTCTACGAAGATATGGATTTTTTTTGGGATTTCATTCCAAAAAGACCATCATTTTTTCAACTTTTGGGAACTCATTCCCAAAAACTTTTCGCTGAAAATTTACAATATCTTGGGTTTAAGCCCCTTTGCTATACACATTCGTCCTATGATTGGGGAGCCAATACACCAGCACGCTCACATGGGCGTTTCATTGCCCTCCCAAATGTCGTTATCCTTGTTTTCCAGATAGGCCCGGGTGTACGCCTGAGGCACAAAAAATTGAACCGTTGTTTCCACAAACTTACCGTACGCGTTCACCACATATGTCTTGTCCACCCGCTGTCCAGTGGTTTGGCTCCCTATTCATCGGTCAAGTGTCTTAATAGTGCTACAAGTTAGTTTCTTCAGACGTAATTGCAACAACCCAAGACATTTTGCCAAGACATTGTTGGAGCTCCCTGTCCTAGGCATACCCTCAGACTGCAAAAAAGACCTTCTCGTGGGCAGTACAGGAGCTGGCAAGAAAGACTTCCACACTAATCCCACCACATACTGCAACGAACCGCGGGCCCCATAGAAAAAAGGAACCGCACACCACAGCAACCCCACTAAGGCACCTGCTATGAAATGCCTCCCTTCAAGCCCCGTCAAATACCGAAGAACACCCCAAATACTCATGGAGAAAACCAAAACGCATCAACGTTCTGCACACATTCTGCGATGCACATGCCACAATTTCTCAACATCACAAAGGCTGTACATTTTCTAAAACTTGCTGCTGAAGCGAATGCCACAATCAGGAAACCAAATAAACTTGAATCACTAATCAGTTAAGATTGCTTATCAACCCTTTAAGTTCGGATACGTTAAATGTTCTCTGCGTTCCCAACTCCGTAGAGTTAAGCACAAAATGCCCACTGGTATTGAGCGTATATTGATAGGTAGCTTTCTGTCAGGGAAAAGAAGAAAGACTGCCAATGGGAACATAATTGGCATTTAAGTTCCTAACTTCATACAAAGTGAGCGTCAAATCCGCATTCAGTTTTGCCTGAGTAAAATTGACAGCATTGGGCTCATCAGACCATCCGTCATTAATCAATAAATGGTCAATATATACCCCTGACAAGGACGTGGTAACAAAGAATGTCTTAAAATGGTCCTCTCCACTGTCAAGGAAGAAAACGAACAACAGATAATCTCCATTTGATGGCAACCAATACATGAGAGACAAGGACCCAAGACCATACTCCCCGTGGGGATTGTCAAGCTTGTGCCCATACCGAAAATCGTCCAGGCAAACCAACGGGACATTATTCTGCAAATTTATGCCGGCAAGTTCTCCACTCCACAAACGATTTTTATTCAAAGCAGGCATGGAATGAACATTATCTACCCAGAAAGGAAAGGCATTGGCTTTCGTAACATTATTATTCAGACCGGTCAAATTTGACAAGGTAATATTGGATGGGTATTGAACAGCTTGGGAGAATCCTCTCTCAATAATGAAAGCGCTAAAAGCTATTACCACAAAAACAACTGTTCTCATATATAGTTTAAGTTTGGTTTATTAATATGTTGTTGAACCAGAATAAATACCATCGTTCGGTCGGATGTGGGTAAGCGTACACTCAACCACCGCTCCCTCATATGGATTTGGCCTCGTATAATGTATTGTGTTGCTTGAACTGTCCACATACAATCGATTTGTTGTGGTGTTACAACCCCTTGATGCATCACTCCTACCTGGATCCATATACGTATAATAATACTGGCCTGAAGCAGAGTCATACCCTCTTCCTGTAATAACAACAAAATGGTCCGTACCATCAGCATTTGGCGAACTCGGTTTGTAATCGAGACCAACTGTTATGCCACGTCCTGCATCCAAATGTCTATCAATAACGGCAACAATTGTACTCAACGAATGATCAGCCAGATGAAGGCCCGATTCATCTTGATAGGTCGATCTATAAACGTGACTCCTGTCGCCGACTGACGTCAATCCCTTTCTTCGATGATACGCATCGCAAGCATCCTTGCATTTACCCGGGTCTTGTTTAACCCAATCAGTCGTACTTAAGAGATTCACACTTGGTTTGATTGTACTTCCTCCTCCACCGCCCCCAC
>DFUR01000107.1 GCA_002380425.1 Bacteroidales bacterium UBA4181 | reverse complement strand
GTTATATATGGAAGTAAATCTCCGTTTGGAAGGTTATATCGTGAGAGAATAGTTAATGCTGCAGGGGTTAAAGGTACACGAGCCACCCTTGGGTTGTCGTCTTGTGTCTTGCCAGCAATATATTCTACAAATCCATTGATAATATTTTTTCTTTTAAGCTTAACCAGATCGCCAACACGACAGCCAATAAGACATTGAAATACAAAAATATCACGAACGCGGGCAAGCCTTTCATTCTCAATGGTGGCATCAAATAGCATGTTTCTTTCTTCGGTTGTTATAAATACCGGGTCTCCATATGTTTCCGCTTCAACTCTAAAAGATTGGAAGGCATTCTGCGTTGTCCATTCATGCCGGAATGCGTAACTAATGAAACTCCGGAGTCTTCTGAGCTCAGCGATAGCCGAGTTTTTACTGAGGTTGCAATCGGCAAGAAGATAATTCTGAAAATCGGTTAGATATTGAACTGTCAGTTTCTCAAACCTGGTGTTTGGGTTGAAGGTTCTCAGTTTATTGCATGTCGTTCGCATGTGCTTCTTAAAACCATCGCTTAATCTGGAATCCCGGATATATTGCTCAAATCGATCAAAGAATCCTTCTCCTTCAGTGGGTGAAGAAGCCTTCCCTAACTTCTTTTTCAGATTCTCTCTTAATTGCTCTTTTGATGGTGTAACGCCGGACACATCATATGCTTTGAAAAGCTCCTGAACAGTTACTTTTATTTTATCCAGGTCAGCATTGAAATAGGTCGAGTTTTGACCGTTTGGAGCTACCTGATTCTTTTTCAGAGCATTTTTATCTGCATCCCATTGCTGCTGATTGCATCTTTTCCCTGTGTAGTGAAACAACCTTTGTGAAGCATAGGTGATGCTCATAATAATGGGTACGTTTTCTGTAATGCCTCCCCGTTTTTCCGGGTAAAACCTTATAGAGTAGTTCATATCGTTTGACTGTATGTAAACGCTCAAATTTACATACAAAAGTTGGTTAATTCAACTGTATTCAGATTAATTTCATTTTTCATAAGTTTGCGTAATGGTCTGTTTGATAGGTGTATAGTGAGTCAGGGTTAATCGAAATTTACTGGAGTTATCCTGTATTTGCGTTCCCGCCGGGATCACATCAGAGGAGTACAATTTCTGGATTCCTCTTTCTTCTCAGGTCGCCTGTCATTTACAAATTCTCCTTTCCGATAGCATATAAAGGGACGTTTATCATCCACTGTTCTTCTTTGTGGTCAGTTAATGATGTCCTTATGGCTTTTGAAGGTTTGAATCTCTCGCAAAACAACCGGAAACTTTTTGCGTGCAGGTTTTCACTGGACTTAACCTCAACTGGGATAACCGTACCTTGTTCCTGGATAACAAAATCAACTTCGGAAGTGCCCTTTTCATTTGTCCAATAGCCTATATAGCGATCGCTGTTCAAACGCAATTGCTGCATTACGTACTGTTCGGTGAGTGCGCCTTTGAATTCGGTAAAGATTTTATCGCCCTCAATAATTGATTTTACATCCAATCCCGCCATAGCTCCCAGCAAACCGACATCGTGCAGGAATATTTTGAATGCAGAAACTTCCTGGTATGCTGCAAGTGGAATTCCTGGCTTGGATACCCGATGGCTTTTCAATAATAAGCCACCATCCACCAACCACTGAATGGCCAATTCAAAATCTTTGGCACGGGCACCTTCTCTTAAAACCCCATACACAAACTTTTTATTTTCTTTGGCCAGTTGTGATGGAATACTTTGCCAAACCATCCGAATACGGGGAACGGTTTCATAGGGTGCATGTTTTGAAAAGTCGCCTTCATAAGAGTTGAGAATTCTGTTTTGAATACGACGCACCAATTGCCAGTCACGCGTCTGGATAAATGCGGACACCACTTCGGGCATTCCCCCTACATAGAAGAAATAGCGCAGATATTCTTTCAGCTTTTCGGAAAATAGGGGAATGACGCTCCAATTATTCGACTTCAACGCATCGACCAGTGCTGATTCATTCAATGAATACAGAAATTCATAAAACGAAAGTGGTCGCAAGTCAAGAAAATCTACCTTTCCAACCGGGAATGAGACATGACTGTGTAGCCCCATCCCAAGTAGTGAACCAGCCGCAATTACATGGTATTGAGGGGCATTTTCACAAAAATATTTTAAAGCAGTCACACCTCTTTCTGCAGACTGAATTTCGTCGAACACAATGAGCGTATCTTGTGCGCTTATCGTTGTTTGGGTTTGAATTTGGAGTATCGTGATGATTCGCTCGATGTCAAAATTGCTGGAAAAAATCTGCTGCAATGCTGGGGTCTCTTCGAAATTTATGTAAACGATTTTTTCATAGGAAGTTCGGCCAAACTCTTGAATGAGCCATGTTTTTCCTACCTGTCGGGCGCCTCTGACAATAAGTGGCTTGCGGTATGGATCCTTTTTCCATCTTTTTAAGTTTTCAATCGATTCCCTGTACATACCTTCTGACGTTTCATTTTGATGCAATTATACACTTTTATCAGGACAAAATAGGCATTTTACTACACTTTTATCAGGATATAATTGTGATATCGATACATATTTTTTAAGATGTAGTCGAAATATCCTTTCAGATTTCAAATATCTTCTTCCCAACCACATCGATTCTACGGACTCTGTGGATGAGATAAGCGTTGGTCAGATGCCTCAAATAGGTAATGATCTGGTTGTCAGTCATTTTCGTGTGCTACAAGCTCCAACAACTATGCAATTTTGTAGCACATAAACAACAAACGCAAGTGCTGCATGGGGCTTCCTCCGGTAGGTTGTCCCCAAACCGTTGAGTTCAGAAAAACCAATGACCAATGGAAGCAAGGTAGAAGTTCTTCATAGCCCGAAAATTTTTCTGGCACAACAATAGTGCTCCATGAATAGTTCTGGATGTAATGTGTATCAGCGGATGGCATTTTCCTTCTCCAACCTCTCAAAAAGATGAAAACGGAGGATTTCTTTGCTTTCATGTGCGTATTTGTGACACCTGTTTATTTATATTTGCATGGATTTAAAGATTTATTTTCAACTACTTCCGTGAGGTTCCCCCTGCGGGTTAACTTTATTCTTACAAATATGAATTATCTGAACAGACCGCTATCCCTGCTGTGCGTTGTTCTGGGGTTGTATGCTTCCTCTGTCACCATGGCACAAAATGCCGGCAAATCCGCCCAGGATCTTTTGTCGGGACTTTATGAGAATGACATCAATTATGAACGCTTCAAGGTGCCTGCCAAACAATACATGGGGCATGCGTGGTTTACCTTCCAATTGGCAAACCTTACGGACGCTTCGGTGAAAGAAATGGTTCGAAAGGCTGTGGAAAGCAATGCTTACGGCGGATATATGATCACCCCGGACAGGGGCAGGATGCCTCAGGGAGCTACTGCTCCCAATGCAACCTATCTGGATAAGGAATCGTTCAGGTTGTACCGGGTGACTATTGAGGAGGGCCTCAAGCAAGGTTTGCCTATGGACATTCTCTATGATGAATTGCAGTTCCCGACGGGGATGGCGGGGGGCCTTTTTGCGAAGGCATATCCCGAGGATGTGCAGAAAAGCCTCGAAAAATCTGAGACCGATGTGGTCGGCCCGCTCAAAGCGGAGCTTTCGATACCTGAAAAGAATTCAATCTACATCGGCACTACCCTGATGAACCTCGAAACCTTGGAATGTGTGGATGTCTCGGACAAAGTTGTCCGCGATGGTGTTGTCTTCAAGGTGCCTGTTCCCAAGGGTTCATGGAAAGTGATGGTGTTTTATCTGGATGCATCGCTCAGACGCGGGGTGTGCGATTACCTCTCCGAGAAAGCAATTGCCGGGCTTATTGATGTGATGTATGATACCTATTATGAGAACCTCAAGGAGTATTTTGGCACCATGATCAAACAGTTGTTCTTCGATGAGCCTTCCATGCACAACAGTGTCAGTGGACGCCACTGGACGCCAGGTTTCAATGAAGGATTCCAAAAGAAGTATGGTTACTCGCCCATGAAGTATTACCCGGCATTGTGGTACGACATCGGGAGCGAAACCGCCGCTGCCCGGAATGCTTTGCACGCATACAGAACCGAGCTTTACACAGAGAATTTTATTGGCCAGATTGCCCGGTGGTGTGCCGAGCGCGGTGTGGCTTTATCAGGTCATATGGACCAGGAAGAGGCGCCCAACCCTGTGGGCACCCTGGGCGATTTGATGAAGATATTCAAGCATGAGCAGATTCCTACCATTGATGATATCTGGTTTACGGGTAGGTCTAATACCTCCTACAAAGTGGTCACCTCGGCGGCTTTCAACTACGATCGGCCCGTGATCCTGGCCGAGACCTATGCCGCCTATCAGCGCAAATGGCAGACTGTCGAAGCTGCCTGGCGCACCGCCATGGACCAGCATGCTATGGGAATCAATCAGCAGGTTGGCTGGCGTCCGAGTGCTGCTGAAAGCCCTGAGATTGGCCAGTTCATCGGCCGTACCGAATATCTGCTCCGGGGCGGACGCCACGTAGCGGATGTGGCCATGCTTTACCCCATCACCACAATGCAGGCAAAGTATAAGTTTGCGCACCCTGTCGGAGTTGAGCCTGCCACCGGCGGCCCCGCCCGGGGCGTGGATGCAGGGTTCTACTTTGCACTCGAAGGAGGCATTCCCACGCCTGAAATGTCCTATATGGAGATGGGCGAGATGCTTTTCAGGGGCATGCAGATTGATTTCACCTACCTGCACCCTGAGGTGTTGCAGGAAAAATGCATTGTTGAGGGCAGTCAGCTTACGTTGGACAACCAGTTGAACAGGGAGTCGTTCAAGGTGTTGGTGCTGCCTGGGTGTGAAGTAATCTCGCTCCAAACGGCGCTTAAGGTGAAAGAGTTCTTCCAGGCTGGCGGAACGGTGATAGCCACTACGGTGTTGCCCAAGTATGCTGCGGAATTTGGGAAGGACAGAGAGGTGCAAAAAATCATCGGTGAGATTTTCGGTATTCCGGAATACGCCCCGATGAAGGCTGCCATCCGGGCCTACACCGATGACTTTAAAACCTATTTTGCCTACCGGAACGATGCCGGAGGGAAATCCTATTTTCTGCCGCGTCCCGACCCCAAGATGGTTACGGATGTGCTGAATGAGTCCCTGAAGGTGCGTGATGTGAAGATACAGATGGAACCGGTATGGCCTGTGAAGCTGAATATGGCTTATGACGGGGCTGTTACCTACATTCACAAAGTGAAGGGAGGCAAGGATATTTACTACATCGTCAACTCCACCAATCAGCCCATTGAAACGAGTGTTTCCTTCAGAGGCAGCAAGAGTCTGGCTATGTGGGACCCGCACACAGGAGAACGTCAGTCCGTAACCGCTACTGCTACTGAGACAGCCGGACAAGCTGTGACCACTGCTCCCTTGTCACTGGGTGCACTGAAGTCGGTGTTCTACATCACCCAGTAAAACAGTATCCTGTGTGAAAGGATTGCAGGGCATCGCCCATCGACAAAGCCAGTTGCCGGCGGGCAAGGATCCCGGTACAGTGGCTGGTGATTAGTTGCATGCCGGGATATTTGCTCAGGAGTTCTGCACCAAGGGTGCGGAGCTCCTGATCGGATTCGTAGCAGTTGGTGGGGTCGCTGTCCACCAGATGGGTCCCTCCAATGCAGGCGATCACCCGGTTGTCGTTGAAATAGCGGGTGCAGTCCTGAAGTACATTGAGGATTCCGTTGTGGCAGCACCCTGAGAACACGAATAAACCCTTGGGTGTGTGGATGGCAACAGCAGTTTCGTGCCGGAACGCATCGGGTTGTTCGCTGTCCGGATCATTCCTGCGGGCCACATATAATTTCCGGTTTGCTTTGGGGGTAGGATATATCTGTTCAATTTCACAAATCACAGCAACATGCTCGCTGAGGTTTTGGCTTTTCCCTGGTAACAGAAACCGTTCCGGATGGGCCTCCACAACGGCATGGTGGATGCTGATGTTGCGACGGGCGGTAAGCCGGTACGAGAAAAATTCATGACTCAGGATGTAAGGGGACATCACCACCTTTGCTTTGTTGTTGGCCTGCAGGAAGCTGGAAAGTCCTTCGGTATGGTCGGAGTGTCCATGGGAGAGGATAAGGAAATCTACATCTTCTACAGGCACCCCAAGGACACGGGCATTGTCGAGGAATTGTCCGGATGCCCCCACATCTACCAGCCAGCGTAGTCCGTCGGCTTCGATGTAAATGCTTAGTCCGTGCTCTGAGAACAGGTCTCGTTCGTGATGGGGTGTGTTGTCAATAAGGATAACGCATTTCATGGCAAAGTTTGTCAACAAGGATGATCGTTTTCATATACTTTGAGCCTTTCGGGCAACTCGGGCCGACCTAATGCTTCTCCGTTTGCCCCCAGGTACTTCTTGGTCTGGTCATAGAGGATGCCCATCTTCTCCAGCAGGGGCTCCACACTCACCTGGTGGAGCTGCATGCCCATACTCCAAGGATCAAACCCCAGGACTAGTCCGGCTAATTCTTCGTATGTCAGTACCGGGATACCCATCCCGTTGGCTCCGTAGGTTTTTCCTTCCATTTCGGCAATCACATACTGCCATCGATCCATGAAGAACGTACATCCCGGGCAGTTGGTTACTACAAAATCGGGCTGGTACGGTTCCATGGAATCGAACTTTCTCTTGGTGTTCGATAACGGGTAGCCCCGGTTTTCCTTGATTACATAGTTTCGGAATCCAAAACCGCAGCAATGCCTGCGTTCCGGATAGTCAATCACCTCACCGCCCCAGGCCTCAATCATGCCTGAGAGCACGCAGGGGAATTCCGCACCGCCGAGCCCCTTAACAGGGAAGATTTTCGCATAGTGACATCCGATGTGCTCTACCCCGCGCAGCGGCTTACCTGTACGTTTGTTCACCAATCGGTACATGGCTTTGGCTGCAATCTCGTTTTTGAAATGATAGATGATGTCGCTGGTGTGTACCAGATTTTCGGGGAGTCGGAAAGTTCTTCCGGTAGCGTTCCGAAGCTGTTCCCGGGTTTTCTCAAGTGTTTCCGGGAAGTGTTCCCAAACTTCCATCATTTCCGTATAGATGCCAAAGGAGGTGACGCAGGAAGGGATAAAATTTTTGTATCCGGCTTCGTTCATCAACGAGAATTGCCGGGCTACCACAGTCATGGTGGTCTCCATCGGGATGGCGGCCGAGTGGTAGGCAATTCCGGTACAGGTAGTTTGATGTGGGTCATCGTAGATGTCCTTACCCAGAACCTCTCCCACAATCTTCAGGAAGGTTTCTTCAGACCCCGGGAAGAAATTCTGCCGGATGCAACTCCGGGCGTAGTAATAATGGTCAGGAGCGATCTCCTTTTGGTAGTCGCACCACACTTTTTTCTTTCCATCCTCATTCATGGCATGCTTTTTCAATGTGTTCGAAGCGCTTTATGGCTCCTGTTTCCTTGAAAATATTCCGTAGTTCCTCCATGTCGGCATCGCTGATGCGTCGCAGCGTGCCCGCGCCTTCTCCGTGATAATTGGCTCCGAGCCGGGTGAGAATGCTCTGGGCGTTTTTTCGGTACCAATCCCACACCGGACCCTGCTCGGGGTGTTCTTTGGTGTCTATTTCATCAATGTACACGCAGTAACCATAGGCAAGCATGCGATCCCCCACCTGACGTTTCACTTTAATTTGTTGTCGCCCTCTTTCGGATTGGGTATATAAACCCGACTGGATGGATAGATTCCTTAAAGCCTGAACCACATATCCAGGAGTGTTGTCCCGGGGGCAGCGGGTCTTGCATGAAAGGCACTCACCGCAGTACCAGATGGTGTCCCCCGTGAGTAATGCGCGAATCTCGTCCTCGTTGCCTTTTTGAACAGTAGTGATGATTCTACGGGGGTCATAATCATAGAATTGAGCCGCAGGGCATACTGCCGTGCAGATGCCGCAGTTGATGCATGCCTTGAGTCCCTCTACGAAGCGTACATCGTTTTTAAGCTGGTCTTTCAGGTTCATGGTCAGGTCTTTAGTGTTTTTGAACCTTCTCGATTGCGTCCAACACGAAGGCAGGGGGCAGACAGGGCTTCCAGGAATCTTTAAGTACAAAGGCCAGCTCTGTTTCGGCTTCGTTGATGAGTTGATTGTCTTGGTTGTACAATTTATAGGTGAACCACATTCTGGCTCCGGAGATTTCCTTGAGTATGGTGTGCACACGCAACAATGCATCGTAGTGGGTGGGCTTGCGGAATCTGAAATTCATACGGATCACAGGCAAGAGAAATCCGGCTTCTTCGATCGAAGCATAGGAGATTCCGATACTCCGGAACATTTCCCATCGGGCAGCTTCATAAAATTTAACGTAATTGGCGTGATGCACCGTCCCCATCTGGTCGGTGTCCGGATAAGCAACCCGAAAAATGTGCTGGTATTCAATCATGGCTTGGTGTTGTTAGGGGTGTTTTGAAAAACGGTATGATAGATGTTTCGGATTTCCTTGCTTACTTCGGAGTCAGGTTCCCACTCCAAAATACTCTTACACTCCAGCATGGCGTGAACAAAGGCTGGGTTGAAAGGCAATCGGCCAATCACGGGGACGCCCTGCCCTACACACCATTTTTCCACTTTGGCGGCTATCTCCGGGTTGAGATCATATTTGTTGATGACAACAAATGGCTGGATGTGGAAGTGAGTGGTGAGTTCCATGATGCGCTTCAGGTCGTGAAAGCCCGACAGAGAAGGCTCAGTGACCAGGATAACCTTTTTGGCTCCGGTCATCGCCGAAATGGTGGCACATCCTGTTCCGGGAGGGCCATCAATGAGGATGTTGTCCCATCCCTTTTCTTGAGCAGCTTTTCGCGCCTGTTCCCGAACCACGTTGACCAACTTACCTGAGTTTTCTTCACCGGGGGCCAGGCGGGCGTGGATCATCACTCCGTTGCGGAAGTTGCCAACAAACCAATAACTCTTGTCAGAGGGGACCATCGTAATGGATTGAGAAGGGCAAATACGTGCACAGAGTTTGCACCCATCGCAGGCGGTTTCAGAGATCCGGTACGTTCCTTCCAAAAGGGAGATGGCATCAAACCGGCAGTATTCCATGCATATTCCGCATGCGGTACAAGACTCGTAGTCAATAACGGCTTTGTGCCCCGAAATGAATCGTTCCCGGGTGAAGTCTTCCGGAAGCAGAACAAGGTGGAGGTTCGCCGCATCCACATCGCAGTCGGCCACAATGATGTTTGACCCACAGGTGGCCAGGGCTGCTCCCAGGGATGTTTTGCCCGTTCCTCCCTTTCCGCTGAGAATGGCCACTTCGTTCATGAATTCTTCGGGTTTTGGATGGTTCTGAGTAAATCCTCAAATATAGGAGCATAGCGGGGAAGGTCATCAACAACCAGCTTGCCTTCGGAATATACCCTGGCGATTTCGCGGTCAAAGGGAATCTCTGCAAGCAGAGAGATACCGTTCTTATTCAGATAGTCGTAGACAAGCCGGTTTCCGAGACCGGCCCGGTTCACCACAACTCCAAAAGGTTTTCCCAGTTCCCGGAGTGTGTCCACTGAGAGCTGGAGGTCGTTGACGCCAAAAGGAGTAGGTTCCGTGACCAGTACCACATAATCGGCATGGTCCACAGTGGCAATAAACGGACAGGAAATGCCTGGAGGGGCATCCAGCAAGTTGAGGTGGTGATTTCCAGCCGTTTTCAGGGCACTCCTGATGACCGGGACGGGGGAGTAAACACCCACTTCTGTGCGGCTCTCCAAAAACGCTTCAGTTGGGCCGGGATGGTATGTCCTGACCTTTCCAAGAGTCTTTTTGCGTTCAGATATTGCCCCGTGGTTGCAGGCTACACTGCAGGCCCCGCAATCGTGACACAATTCATCGAGCACCACAATAAACCGTGATTCCGGAAGGCACACAATGGCATTGTAGTTACAATATTCGGCACATTGGTTGCAAAAAGTGCACACAGAGGCATCAATGACCGGGATGTTTTGTGTTACTGCATAACAATCGATACATGCAGCTGACAAGAATTCTGCAACATTGGGCTCCTCGGCGTCGCAGTCCACAATGGAGACAGGTATCCCTTGCTGTTGTGCAACCCGGAACAGGTTGGTGGTTACCAAGGTTTTACCTGTTCCTCCCTTGCCACTGGCAATAGCGACTCTCACAACGTCAGGTTGCTAGTGATCGCAGGCGTTTGCTCCTGAGGCCAGAGTGTGGTTCATCCAGGCCATAACCAGTTCTGAAGGCTTCCGGGGTTGTGCGCCCACCGTTACGGTGATGTTTTGTGCGGCAAATAAATCCAGAGCCCGTTGTCCCATGCCACCTGCGATGACATGGTTTACACCCCTTTGGGCCAGCCAGCCAGGAAGTAGGCCTGGCTCATGCGGGGGCGGGGTGAGGAGTTCTTCCCGGACGATCTGGTTGTTTTCTGTATCGATAATGGCAAATTGCTCACAATGGCCAAAATGAGCGCATAATTGTCCGTGCTCTAATGGGATGGCTATCTTTTTCATGATTTTATGGTTGAAGATTGTCCACATTTTGATTATTGATTTCCTCTGAGTCCCCGGCCCCGTCCACCAGTCAACCCTTGACCGAGTCCTCTGCCAAGGCCTTTACACAGACCCCTGCCAAGTCCATTTCCAAGGCCTTTCCCGAGTCTCTGGCTTTGGTTTGTGTTTGTACTGTTGGAGGCCCCTCGTTCCTGCATAATCTGTTCATTGGTTTTTCCCTTGTTGTCGGGATTGCACCGGCCCATCTTTCGGCCAGTCATCGGTCCCTCGCCTTCGGGGCCCCTTCTGTTTAAGTTTGGCATGGTGGTAAGTATTAGTGGTTGAGTAATTCTATGATTTCCCGGACAGATTTCCGGCTGTCGTTCATGGCAATGAGTTGTATTTGAAGTTGGTCAAAGAGTGTTTTGACCTTGGCACCGAATTCTCCTGAGACAACTTTCTCAACGCCTTGTGAGGCAACCAGTCGGGCAGAGGCAGGGCCTGCTCCCTCCATACTGTCTTTGTTGGGGTTGGGGATGAATTCTGTGGTTTTGAATTCCGTGTCGTAGATGGCAAAGAATGAGCAGCGTCCAAAACGGCTGTCAAGCAGTGCATTTTGGTCATTTCCGGTAGATGTAATGGCAATTTTCATGTCTGTATTTAGTTTCATCGGTTTCTGTTCCTGTGGGGTGCCCCCTTGCGCATCATCCGTCCGTTGCATGACGGACAGAATTCTGCATTACAAGGATTCCCTGGAATATGTTCCTTTTCGTACCCACATACTGGGCAGATGCAGATGTCTGCTTCATCAGCGGCTTGTTCCTGACTACACTGAGAAATAGAAGGAGAGCCACACAGAGTACAGAAAGAGACAACTTGTTCTTTTGCAGGGTGGTTAAAGAAACAGCCGCAATGGGAGCACGTGTACCATTCACTGTCGAAGTACACCTTCCCCCCCTGAAAAATGATGGGCCGGCCCTCAACGAATGCCAGAGCTACTTTTCTTCGGGCGCTCTCGTATATTCGGGTAAAAGTGGGACGCGAAACCCCCATATATCGGGCGGCTTCAACTTGGCCGAATAATTCAAAGTCACTCAAGCGGATGGCTTCGTATTCTTCAAAGTCCATCAGTACGGGTGAAGTCTCTCCGGTCACCCCCGAAGGCTTGAAGCCTTTGAAGTGGGGAGGGTTGAGCATTTTTCGGATTCTCTTTGGACGGGGCATTGGTGCATTATTTCTGCAAATATAGGCAGAATAATGAACAAATGTTCAGAATAGGTAAAATATTTCTCTACTTCATTGTTTTTTGGCAACCATCAAAAACATCGGGAATTTGCGTGGTGTGTCCCCGATGATTTTGTGCACGGTGAAGCATGGCTTTGTATCTACGGAGCTGAAGCCATTGATTTTGAGCCAATCACCAAGTTCATCAGGTTCAAATCCGTGGTGTCCTTTGAATTCCGATCCGTGGAAGGAACCATCCTCGGGGTATAAGTCAGCAATCGCAAGATATCCACCTGGTAGGAGTATTTCCCGGAGCTTATGAATTGTGGAATGAATGTCATGCAGATGGTGGAAGACCATTTGGGAAAACACTAAGTCATATTGTGTGTCCAAACTGTCTTGCTCCACGTCGAGGTGTAGGGGGATGAGATTGCTGTATTTCCTGTCCTGAACCTTTTGTTGCATCATGCGGACCATTTCGATAGACTGGTCCACCATGGTGATGGTCGAAAAGAAAGGAGACAGCATGGAACTCAGGATTCCTGTTCCGGCTCCGAACTCGAGCGCGTTCATCGTGGGATTCACGGGTACCATCTGGAGCAGCCGTGTTGCAATGGCCTCCGATCGTTCCCAGTGCATCGGATTGCTGTCCCAGGATTGCGCCCGGGCATCAAAATCATTCATGGTTATTGGATGAGGCTAAGTCCTTCCGTGTCCGATGCGTTATCTGGTCTGTTGAGTAAGGCTTTCTGGAACAGAATCCTGGCTTCTGAGGTCTTTTTAAGCTGAAGTTTTGTCCAGGCCAGCATATGAAGGCCATCGTAGTCGAACGGATACAGGTTGACGATTTTTTCAAAACAGATCTCGGCACTTTGGAAGTCAGCACGGTTATACAGGAGTAACCCCTTGGCATAATTGACCGCCGTATTGCCAGGGTCAATGCTCAGCGCTTTGTTATACACACTGAGCAATTCGTTCCACAGGCCCAGTTTTGAGGCAGGGTAGGCAAAGCCAAGGCACGGCTCAATTGCATAGGGTTTCAGACTCATGGCCTTTCTGTAGTATTCCAGCGATTCATTTTGGGTGCCTGCAAGGTATGTCAGCCATCCCAGTCGGAGATTCAGTTCATAGGACTTCTCATCGTACACTGTCTTCAGTGCTGAAACCGCTTTGGTGTACTCTTTGAGTTCTTCGAACTTATAGCTGGCTTTGAAAGCGGCCGCAGTGGCCTGAAAGTTCTGAGCCGAAAGGTTTGCGCCTGTACCGAGCAGGAGAACAAACAGCAGGCATTTGCGAAAGGTCTTTAGAAGTTCCATGATACACCTCCGGTTAATGAAACAGTAGAATAGGACACATTGTATTGGGTATCAACATCATGATAATAACCCCTAAGGGACAGCGTCACGCCCGAAGGGAGGGGAAACAAAAGGCTCAGGCCGCTCTTCCATTTGATTGAGTTCACATCGTTGTACACTATGTAGCTGTTTAGATCCGTCATATTCCGGATAGTGCCCGCCAACAGACTGGCCTCGGCCCAGCAGAATCCGGTCAGTTTGACCCCCAGGGTTTCTCCAACAATCACTGAATTTCTTGCCGGTTGTGCGTTCTCCTTGAAGAAAGTGATGCGGTTTATCAGGTAAAGGTTCAGATTTCCCGTAGGGAACACACCCAATTGAATGGTGTGTTGTTGCTGTTTAAAATCATTGAGGCCTGAGCCGGTGTAGGTATATCCGATATCGAAAACCCCAAACGATTTGGAAGCCGATAAGGAGAACGAATAATCGGAGACATCTTGGGAGGTGGTCGAAACTGAACCGGCTTCGGAGGCGGCAGCAAAGACAGGTGAAGAAATCCACAGGTGGTGATAAGATGTGCTGAGCAGCCAGCCCCGGAAGGGCCGGAAAGCAACTGAGAGATACCATTGCTTTTGTGCTACAGTGCCGCTGTATCGATATTCATCTGCTGCATCTCTGAGGTAATACTGGTCTCTTTTATGCAGGTATGTGTAGGCGTGGACCAACTTAATTTTGTTTCCCAGATAATGTTTCAGGGTCAGGTTTGCGTTCCCGAAATAATCGGAAATCTGCCGGGTCTCAGTGACATCTGTGTTGTCAATGCCCGGAATCTCTTTTGAGGAGGCAAAATTGTAGGTTATGTCTGCCGAGAATCCGTCAAGAAAACGGTCGGTGATGTTCAGGGTGCGTTTCCGGGCCGGGGAAAGAAGTCTGCTCCATTGAAGTGCTTCCATATCGTGCCCCAGGTACAGGTGGGCAAAGTAGAGGTATTCGGCTCCAAGGCTATCCGAGGGGGCCAGGGCCTGAGCCTTACTGAGGTGGGTAATCGCCCGTGCGTAGTTCTGCTTTCTAAAGTAACTAATGCCGAGTCGGAGTCTCAGGTAGTAGTAATCGATACCCGCTTCCAGATGTCGGGTGCCGGTGTATATCAGAGAATCCCAGTCATGGTTCAGAAACTGACGGTAGGTTGCGATGTCCGAAGCCACCATAGGGTCTTGTTCCAGTGCATAGGTGGGTTGGGTTAGTACAGGAGTGAATGTCCACAATATGGTCAGTGATGCTGCCATCAGGAATGGTTTAATTTTCATGGCTTCGTGTTTTTGAGGTGTGGATCGCGCTGATAGTCCCTCCGCTTATCATGATTTGGAAGTTTGCCTTCATTCTGTGGGTGTTTAGCACCCGGGTGGAAACCGAGGAGTGGAGTGTCATGCGGTCGGGGGCAAGATCAACATTTTCCCCGGGATAATTGATGGTATAGCTGCTGCCTGCAAGCCGCACGAAGGGAGCAATCAGGTCCTGGCCGTACAGGGAAACCCGGCTGAAAATCTGGTGCAGAGGGAATTCCGAGGTGACAGCAAGGTCGGCACAGCGCGTCAGGAGCACCTCGTACAGGGCGAGATAAACGATATAGAGGGTGGAGCGTTTGTCTCCTTCGAAGTGGGTAAACCGGAACATGATTCCATCGTTGATGAAGAAGGCGGATGATTTGCTTTCCTCATCCCACAGGTAGCTTTGATTCAGATAGTTGGTGAATACCTCCCATCGGGTTTTCCGGGTTGTTCCTGTGGAGAAAATATCAACTTCCAGAATTTGTCCAGGTGTGAATCCAAATGCCTTCTGAAGCACATCATCTGCAGGAACATTGGACACCCTTTGTTCAAGGGCAGGAATGTTGTAGTTCCTGAGTTCCGGGGTTTGATGCTGGAACTGCAGGTAGTGGCTTATGGGATAAAGCAAGGTTCTGGAGCCCGCGTAAGGAGTGGATTGCATCTGAAAATGCAGGTGTGGATAAGGAGAACGGCCTGAATTTCCGCACTGGGCCAGGGGCTCTCCTGCTTTGACATAATCCCCCTTTTTTACCTTGATACTGTACTCTCTGAGATGGCTCAAACTGGAATATAGCGTTTCGTGGTGTTTGATGACAACGGTGTTTCCCCAGTTTTGCGTCAGGTTGGCAACCCCGATGTCATTGTCCGGGATGCCGTCCTGTATGTCCGAAATAATACCGTCTGCGGGGGCAACGATGGTTTTTCCGAAGCAATGATAGTCAGTGAGTAGGTTCCCGTCATTTTTGTATTGTTTCCCATCCTGGCCGAGGATGACAAAGTCCCATGCGTGCCGGTATTCTTCCCTGTGTGTGAAGGCTCCGTCGTGGCCTTGGGAAACTACCCATTCTCCCCAGAAAGGGAGCTTTATGGGAATCTGCCACGCATGGCGGAGACGATCCCTTGCCACCAAGTCGTTGTAAAGATTCTCCTCGGGGGAGTGATACTGGTGTATCACCTGAGCCAGTGTGGCAGAAGGCCTGACCCGCAGTTTGGTGGCGTAAATGAACAGCAGCACAACCAGATTAAAGGGCAGGGAATACACGGGAAGTTGGGGAAGATGGAACAGATTGAGGCAGCTGATATTAATCAGGGCCACCAGCGGGGTCAACAGTATGGCCCATGCGTAGGAAGCAGCGGAGGGTACAAAAAAATAGGCTCCGATGGCAATGCCCGTCAGGATATAGTTGAAACCTGTGTAGTTGTAAATAAATAAGGACATATCTACGCCCAGCATTTGATAGAATATCCAGGCGGCATAGAAACTGAGCAGCGAAAGGCTGAGGGCAATTCGGGAGTAAAAGAACAGCCCCACGGCAATCAATACCCCGGCGAGGATGTGGTACTGAAAGAAGATAGCCCCCAAGGAGGTGAAATAGGCTTTGAGGGAGACGGGAAAGGGAAGGGAGATGCTTAGTTCGTAGAGGCGTACCATGTGTTTGCCTCCGATTCGATATAATTCGTTGAGTAGAAAGATTCCTTTTTCGTTGAAGGACAAAGCCTCAAAACTCCTTGTGGCCAGAATGACTATCCAAATGGTTGCCAGGAAGGGGAGGCTGAGAAAGGGCAGGTAATACTTTCCGAGGATGCCCTGAAGAGACAGACTCACAAACAGGGAAAAAAATGAGGCCAGAACAATGATGATGAGCAGGCCTGTGGAATGTTCAAAGAACACGGCCAGGCCCAAGGCTGACAAAAGGCTGTTGAATCCGTAGAAACCTTTGGATATCTGCTTTTTGTCGTATCCCAGCGCCCATGCCAGGGCATTGGAAAGAATCACGGCAAAAAGGCCGGCAATGCCCGCATAGGGATTAATCAGGGTAACACCCAGCAACAGGGCCGCAAACCAGGGACTCTCAGAAAAGAAAATCTGGGAGTAACTGTTCATTATTCCTTGCAGGAACGGGTAGGTCCCCGAAAACCTCAGGCTCCGGAGCGTTTTCATTGCAGATGTTCCGGAATTTGCTCCTGCTGACGGATGGTCTCAACCGTTTCGGCTTTCCTGATAATGTGTGGTTTGTTGTTGATGTCAATCAGAACAACGGAAGGTCGCATGGAAATGAACTGCAGCCATTGGGTCATATTGTAGGCTCCGACACGCTGGATTACCAGATGGTCTCCCTTCTTCACCGGGGGAAGGATGACTGCAGGGCGGATGACATCGATGTTCATGCATAGTGGACCATAGATGGTGGTTTCCTCAGTGTTGTCGGTGTTCATGGTAGTGGGAGCTACGTTGTGGTCGTACCAAAACGCTGTGAATAAAAGGTTTACTCCAGCATCAATAATGACTGCCCGATGTCCGTTTGACAGGCGCTTGTTGGCACTGACAGTGGTGAGTAAACTTCCGGCATCGTCCACCAGAGCGCGCCCGGTTTCGAGAATCAGTAAGGGCAGATGTTCCGGCTTAATCTGGGAGTTAATCAGTGCGGAGGTGATGGCATCGGCATACTCATCAAAAGAGGGGGCGGCATCATACCCCTGCAGGTAGGAACCGCGTAAGGTGTTTTTTGAGGCAAAGCCGCCTCCTACGTCAATGTAACCGATGGTGTGGTTGTATTTATGCTGGATCTCAACCATCAGGCTTGCTAGCTTCGCTGTGGCGGTACGGTATGCAGAGGGGGTCGTAATGTAGGTGCCAATATGGGTGTGCAGGCCCGCCAAATCAAACAGACCACTCAGCAGAATCCGGTTGATGGCTTCCCATGCCTCCCCGTTTTCGAAGTTAAAACCGAAGCGATCCCATTGGGGATATATGCCCGCGTCCAGATTGATGCGTATGGCCACCCGGGGTTTGCGCTCGAGTTTTCGCGATAGTTCCATCAGGGCGTACAACTCATCAAAATGATCGATGTGAATCAGCGAGTTGTTCATTATTGCTTTCTCCAGAATGGAAGGAGATTTCTCCGGGCCATTGAAAATAATGCGTGTTCCAGGCACTCCGTTAAGGATGGCCTTTTCGTATTCAAAGGCCGAAACAACTTCGGCCCAGGAACCTTCCTGGTGAAAGATCCGGCATACGGCATCGAGATAATTGGTCTTGTATGACCAGGCAAACTGCACCTTGGGGTATCGGGTTGAGAAGGCCGAACGGGCTTCCCTGATGGTTTTCCGGATGGTGCTTTCTGAGAGGACAAACAAGGGGGAACCATAATCAGCCATGAGGTGGCTGACCGGGATCCCTTCAATGTCAGGAATTACCTCAATGCGTTTTTTGCTCCCAAACTTGGCAGGCAAGCCAGTGGAGACTTTCTTGATGAAGGGGCGTTCAAAAGGGAGTTTTTCCATATTACAATGCTCCGTTCATGGTGAGTTGTTCAAATTCCTTAATGCCAATAATCAGGTCGTAGGAGTAACGGATAAACATTTTTCCGACCTCATAATCCGTAAAGGGGACGGTTTCCATTCCCAGTGCCAGTTTGAGCAGAGCTTCGGGCTGATTCTGCCCGGCCCCGGTTGCCAGATACACCCAGGCAGGAATGCGGGGATTGATCTCGATGATATACAGGGTGCCATCGGAACTTTTGATCATCTCGAGCTCCATCCCTCCGCGCCATTTGGTTTGACGGATAATCTTCCGGGTAATCTCGAGCAGACGGGGCTCCTCGATGGTGATTCCTCCCCAGGCCTTGCCTTTATCTGTAATGTAGGTTTTTCGCATGGGAACCGCTCCGACAGTGGTCCCGGTGCCGTCTCCCAATGCCACTACGTTGAGTTCAGTCCCTTCAATGAATTCCTGAATAATAACCGGATACCCCCATTTGGCAGATACTTTGAAGAAGAATGCCTCCGCTTCGTGCATGTTTCGGGCAATGTAGGCGTCGTAATATTTCCCCTTCACCATGATGGGGAACTTGTATTTATTTGCAGCGTCTTCCATCTCCCGGGTGTTTGAGACGGGCACACTCCGGGGAATGTTCACTCCATACTTCTTGCCAAATTCAGGGAGGTTCGATTTGTGCCTTTCCTCAAATTGAGCCATGGTGGGGAGCATGGTCGCAATTCCCTCACTCCGGAGTAACGGGGCAGATTTGATAAAAGCATGCAACTCCGCGTCAAAGTTTGGGATCAGAACATCGAAGTGCTCGCTTCTGTGGATTTCCAATACCCTTTCGATGAGGGCATCAGAACCCTGCGAAGGGTAGGGGACCATATAGGTCTTATCCACCAGATGATGCATGTAGATTCCTGGTTCCAGATTCTCGTATGCCAGGCCAATAACGCGGGGCTCGAACATCTTGGATTCTCTGATGCTGCGAATAACCGGAATTCCTGGTCCTGGGCTGTCAATATTGTTCAACCCGGTGACAGCTATGGTAACCGGACGCTTATTCATTGTCGGCAAGTTCAAACTGCACCAGAGAACCAATGAAGTCCATGTAGTAGCGTTCCAGAGAGGATGCATCCACTTGGTAACGATCCAGAATCCGGCCCTGAATCTCATCGTCAGTCATATTCTGCCGGAGCATCTGAACAATCTCGAGCCCGATGGGATTCAAGGTGTAGGACTCACCCGTTGCCGGGTCAAATACATAGCCTGAATCGCTCAATGCTACATTCTTGTGCAGTCGGATCATGGTGCAATAATTTCCATTATGAAGAAATATACCCATAATTCTGAAGAAATGCAACAAACTCTGCTGCATTTGTCCATGGTCCCATTTGAACAGTTTTCCGGAGGGCTATTGGGGCTTATAGGTGAACCATTCCATGGAATACTCCCCCTGGCTACATACAAACGTGCTGCGGCAAATGGAGAATGCCCCGTTGCGGAAGGTGTATTCCAAACCTCCGCTGAAACTCCTGAAATAACTTCTGGTGCCCATGAAGCCGGTGGGATGATCCAGAAATACCTCATACCGGTGTTTCTGAGAAAGGTTCCTGATGGTTGCCGGAGTGAGGTCGGAATAGCTCACTACAATAAACTCTGCTTCAGCGGGGATGCGCACCAATGCATTGCCTTCTGCATCGGTAGCCTCGGCAGACACGGTTCTCTTGTCTTTGTCCTGCACCTGGACGGCCGCTCCGGAAATGCTGCCGCCAGTTCCGGAGACATGTACCCGGATTCTGCCGGAGATGGGCTCAGCAGCATATTTCCGGACGATGGTGTCCGGGATGCCTCTGGTGTTGTCCGGGAGGATGGAAATCAAACCTTCCTGGATGTTGTATTGCCCCGTTCCTTCGTAGTAATAGGGGGTGCAGTCCACGCCCGAAACTTTGAAAGCCACCTTGTTCCCGGGGAGGAAGGTAAAGAATTCGCCCTCACGGGCATACGTGCCTGCAGGGATTTCCTGGCAGAAAGTGGCTACGGGGAGCCAGACGAGGGCCAGAAAAAGGCCGGGGTGAATGCTCATAAAACAGAATGTGTTATGTTCCGATTACCGGGGAGGGGATAATGCCGCTCCGTTCCGGGAAAAGGCATGCTTTTGACATTTCCCGGCACCTATGGTTTAAGGGATGAGCAGAATTTATCAGGGCATAGGCTTTCCCACTGGAATCAGGGCTCCAATCTGCCGATCTTTGGGCAGTTGGAGAACATCGGCCAGATCGGGCTGGGCCATCAGGGGGCCGGTCATATAGCAGGAGCCGAGCCCCTGGCTTTGGGCAGCGAGCAGGATGAGCATGGCAACACAGGATACTGATTTTACCAGATTGTCCCGTTCCCACAGTTGAAGGTCAGGGGTGAAGTGGTCGCGAGCCAGGGCCTTGAAGGTGGGGACGGTTCGGTACACTGGGACAAACAGCACAGGAGCTTCTCTGAAAAAATAAAAATTGCGGGCATACTGACGGAATACAGTGGCAACATCTTCGTTCATCTGCGCGGAAAGCCGGTCCACATTATCTGAAACAGTTTGAACCATTCTTGCGATGGTTTCCTGGTCCCGAACGACCAGAATCTCCCAGTTTTTTCTTCCCGAGGCAAAGGGAGCAGTGTAGCCCAACTTCAGGATGTTCTCTATCTTTTCCTCCGGGATAAGCTCTGAAGAGAATCGCCGGCAACTGTTTCTTTCGGAGCAGATTTGATACAGGGCCTCAAAGGGGGTGGAAGCAGGTGTTTGAGCGGACTGGGGCATTGGGGTGGGCATGGGTGTGTGGCTAAAGGTGGATGTGGGGCCGGTTACTGATGGTGGTATGGGGTGGCGTCGGAGTGTGGATTCATGGTCCCGGCATCCCTCACGCAGCGGACAGAGAACCCGTTGTTCTTGTGATTGTTGAATTGAAACCACCGGGCATAGCCGGCAAAGAGGCAGCGATACCAGGCGTAGTGGGTTCCCTGGGCGTCTGAAGTCCACCAGTTCCCGTGCCGGCCCAGATGACCGTAGCCTCCGCTGAGGTCCCGGAACCCTCCGGGGAGGGCCGTGAACCTTGTGCTGTTGTTGCCTGTGGGATCATGTCCCGGGGTACCGGGCAGGGGAGAAGCAGGCCACCCGAAATCGGCGGCCAGGGCCGTCACTGTGTTTGCCCCGCTGGAGCTAAGGTGCGAGAACAATGTGTCCCAGTCCTTTGAGGAGGCAACCCTGAAACCTTCGGGTGCAAGCCCCCGGATGTCCGATACTGCATGCCAGTTGTACAGCAGGCCGTATGGCTCCGTATGGGCGATGTCATTGCCGTAGCGGCAGTATGCCCCCGTTTCCAGAGAACTCCAACGAATATTGTCACCAATACAGGGAATCTCATCTCCGTTACGGTAGCGGGTTGTTCTGAGATTCTGTGAGAGCCATATCTGCTGGCCCACAGTAACGGTGTGGTAGGGGTTGCCATCAGCATCCCTTACCATATCTTCGGCCTGATTAACTTCCTGTGTGCGCGCAAGATTCATGGGCAATGCATCAACAGATCCAGTCGGGCAACCGGGGCCCACGACGGGTATCTGGCTGCAAATATAAGGTTTTGGCTGTGGAAGAGACAGAAAAATTGTACTTTCGGGCAGCACTGTTATGCACATGAAGTTACGCTTGGTTCGTTTCTGTTTTCACCTCCGTCCCGCTTTGTGCCTCCTGTTGTGCTGTGCGTTGTATGCCGCAACCATCCAGCAGGTTCACGCGCGGCGGGCTTTGTATTTTGAATACCTCACGGTTGAAGACGGGCTGGTTCAGAATACCGTGCATGGCATCGCCATGGATAAACAGGGATTTATGTGGTTCGGGACCTGGAACGGATTGTGCCGCTACGATGGGTACAAGTTTCGGGTGTACCGTGCCGATCCGTCAGACAGCACTTCACTGGTAAGCAACAGGATTCATCTTATCTACAAAGACACCTCTGGAACTCTCTGGATTTCGGCATTTGATTCCATCGTGTGCCGCTATAACTACGAAACCGACAATTTCACGAGGTTTCGGCTTTCGGATTTGCCAAGGGAAGTACGAGATTCTACCAACCGCAGGCTGGCCGTTTCCCCGAGGCGGGCAGAGGATGGAATGACCCGTTGGGAAGTTCGGAATAATGCCTTGTGGCAGACCGATCTGGTGACTGGGGAAGGTTTTCCCTATGCGTCGGGTGTGTTTGACAGACAATCGCCCAACGACGATTATGTGTACAGCCTGTTTAAAGATAACCGGGATATCCTGTGGATTGGCACGTCCCGGGGCGGGGTTAACAAAGCAGATTTGCGGGCCAAGCCGTTCCGGAACCAATATTGTCTGGTGCAGGATGGAAATCATCGGGTGAATATCCCGGTGAAGGCACTCACAGTGGTGGGTGATGAGTTGTGGCTGGGTTCCAACAGCAACGGTATATCGGTGGTGCATTTGCCAACGGGTACACAAAGGAATTATCTGCGCGCAGGCACTGGGTCCAGACAACCGGTAAGCCCGAATGTTCGCTGTATGTTTGCCGATTCACGCGGGCATCTGTGGATAGGGTACCGTTCGGGTCTGGACCGCTATGATCCAGCCACTGGCCTCTTTAGGCATTATTCGGGCCCCGGAGATTTTGGGTTGAACCTGGGTCCTTCCATCTACGCCATTGAAGAGGACCAGCACAAGAATCTGTGGATAGGAGGATATGGAGGAGTGTACCGTTATGTCCGGGAAAACGATCAGTTTCAGTACTATGATCTCACCGGTTTTATCGGCAATACAAGCATCATGTGCCTGCTGGCTACCCGCAACGGTCAGTTGTGGGTAGGTTCCGAGACCGGAGGTGTCCTGCAGGTTTTTCTGAGCAATGACGGGACCCGGTGGGATCATATAGAGCATTTTGCCTCTTCGCGGGACAGTTCGGTGTCTATCCCGGACAACCGGATATATGCTTTGGAAGAGGATTCTGACGGCCATGTGTGGATCGGGACTTCCAACGGGGTGTGCAGGATGAATCTGCGCGATGGTTCCATGCAAACCTTCACGGCTGCTGACGGCCTTGCTGATGTGTATATTTCGCGGATTCTTTCCGACCAGATGGGCGGGGTGTGGATCAGCCACAAGAAGGGTCTGACCCGGGTGAACACGACAACAGGGGTTGTCAAGAATTATTCGGTGCGGGAAGGTTTCCAGGGGTATGAGTTTCTGGACGGCTCGGGATTTCGTGACCCGGTCTCAGGAATTCTCTATTTCGGCGGTGTGGAGGGATATGTGGCTTTTCGGCCGGACCAGATCCTGGACAATCCTTACCCCCCGGTTGTGGTCTTCACCGACCTGCAAATCTTGAACAAGACGGTCAGCCCTGGTCAGGAAGTGAATGGCCGGATACTGCTCTCCCGGCCCGTCACGCTGACGCAGAGGATAGACCTAACCTATCAGGACAGAGGATTCTCCATTGAGTTTGCCGGGCTGCATTATTCCTGCCCGGAGAAGAATATGTATGCCTATATGCTGGAGGGCTACGATGAGGATTGGATTCATACCGATGCTACCCGTCGGACAGCAGTTTATTCGCACCTGCCCCCGGGTACCTATACCTTTAAAGTGCTTTCGGCCAACAGTGACGGGGTCTGGAGTCCGGAACCTGCTGTGCTGACCGTTGTGATGCACCCCCCCTGGTGGGCCACTCCCTGGGCTTATATGGCCTATGCTCTTCTTATTCTGGGGATAGCCCTTGGGGTGTACCGGCTTATCGTTGCCAGGGAACAGTACAAGCATCAGATTCTGATGGAGAAACTCAAAGCAGAGAAAATCGCTGAATTTGACCGGATCAAATCGAGGTTCTTTACCAATATTTCTCATGAGTTTCGTACCCCTTTGAGCCTCATTATTGACCCCCTGCGCAAGTTGCTCACTGGAAATGCTTCCGGGCCACAGGCCAGGGAGTATCTGCAGTTGATGCACCGCAACGCAGAGCGTCTGCTGGGATTGATCAATCAGTTGCTCGATTTCAGAAAGGTCGAATCCGGGCAGATGACACTCAACCCGGAACAACGTGATATGGTTGCTTTTATCCGTCATGTGATCAGTTCCTTCGATTTCCTTGCCGAACAGAAAAGCATTCATCTGGAGTTCCTGCCCCCGAAGGACCGTTTTGTCATGGGTTTTGACCCCGACAAACTCGACAAAATCCTCATTAATTTGATCTCCAATGCCTTTAAATTCACTCCTTCCGGAGGGTCTATCTCGGTGCAGCTGGAGCTGCCACCGGAACGTTCCGGGTCGTCGTCTGGAGCGCTTATAGAAACGGCTCCGGACGAAGTTGTGAGCGGGGCATCGGTTGGAGGAGATCCGTTGCCGGGGAAACCTGGGCGTGCAGATGCTGATACGGATTCCATCCGGATCCGGGTGTGCGACAGCGGTTCGGGCATCTCTCCGGAATCCATTGACAAGATATTCGATCCCTTCTATCAGTCTCGCGAGTCGGAGAGCGGTCAAGGAGGAACCGGCCTGGGCCTGGCTCTTACCCGCGAACTGGTCGTGCTGCATGGAGGGAGTATCAGCGTGGAGAGTGAGAAGCCCCGGGGGACCACCTTTACCATCACCCTTCCCTGTACTCCCGGTGAGGTTTCTTCCTCCGAGCTCCCTGATGTTTTGCCTGCACCTGAGGTGTCTGAAGCTCCTGCCGGGATGCAGGAATCTGCTCTGCCTCTGGTGCTGGTGGTGGAGGATAATGAAGACATGCGACGCTACCTGTGTGCCGACCTTAGGGAAGAATACGCTGTTTTGGAAGCCACCAACGGGCAGGAAGCTTATGAGCAAGCGTTGGAAACCATTCCTGATTTGGTGCTTAGTGATGTCATGATGCCGGGATGGGATGGACTGACGCTGTGCCGCAAGCTCAAAACGGACGAGCGCACCAGTCATATCCCTGTGATTCTGCTTACCGCCAGACATTCTGATGAAGTGCGCATGGAAGGTTATGAGACTGGTGCAGACGATTATCTCACCAAGCCTTTCAATGCCGCCGTGCTGCGTTCTCGGATATCCAATCTTATTGAGTCCCGTCAGCGTCTGAGGGCTCTGTTCCGTCAGGGTTCAGACTTTGAGTTGAAGAAAATATCGGTCAACCTGCTCGATGAGCAGTTTCTCAAAAAAGCCGTACGGATTGTGGAAGAACATCTCTCCAGTTCAGGATTCGGGCCGGACGACCTGGCTGCCGGGCTCAAAATCAGCCGTGCCCAGTTGTTCCGGAAAATCAAGGCACTCACCAATCAGACCGTTCTGGATTTCATCACCACCATCCGCCTTAACCGGGCCGTTGAGTTGTTGCAGTCAGGCGATTACTCCGTCTCCGAAGTTGCGTGGCAGACCGGGTTCTCAGAACACTCCAATTTCACCCGGAGTTTTGTCAAACAATTTGGTCAAACCCCCTCAGGATTTCTTAAAGGGCCAGGAAAAGCCCGGTGAGATTCTGCGATAATTTTTGAGACGCACCGATAAGTCCGGGGTTGGCTGCCGTCCGTATTTTTGCCTTGGATTTTAACGTTATTCTAATCATTTCACTATGAACACCCCCAAATTTCTTCGGTTTCTGGCGCTTGCAGGAGTGTTGCTCCTCTCAGTAGCTTTCACTGCGTCCGCACAGCGGGTGCGGTACAACTTCAATCCCGGGTGGAAACTCTTTGTAGGTGATGCTGCGGGTGCTGACAAGCCCGGTTTTAACGATGCGTCTTGGAAGGAAGTGACGCTGCCCCGTCCCTTCAATGAAGACGAGGCTTTCCGGGTGAGCATTGCCCGGCACACCGATACCATTATTTGGTACCGCAAGCATTTCCGCATTCCGGAGAGCCACCGAGGCAAGAAGGTTTTTGTGGAGTTTGAGGGTATCCGTCAGGGTGGGGACATCTACCTGAATGGTCAGCCTCTGGGGCTTCACGAGAACGGAGTGATGGCCTTTGGCTTTGACATCACCTCGCTGGTTCAATACGGACAGGACAATGTCATTGCCCTGCGCATTGACAACAACTGGCGGTACCAGGAACGGGCTACCTCGTCCACCTTTCAGTGGAACGACCGGAATTTCAATGCCAACTACGGGGGCATTCCCAAGAATGTCTATCTGCACGTGACCCCGCTGCTGTACCAAACCCTTCCTCTGTACACCTTTCTGGGTACCACGGGGGTGTATGTGCATGCCTCAGCCTTTGACATCCCCGGCCGTTCGGCCACGGTTACGGCCGAGTCAGAGGTCCGCAATGAATACCCTGACTCCCGCACTTTTGGGTACACGGTCCGGGTGACCGACCTCGACGGCAAGCATGTGAAGACCTTTGAAGGTCCCCTCACCACGCTGGCTTCTGGCGCCACCGGGGTGGTCAAGGCCAGCGCCAAGCTGAGCGGACTGAACTTCTGGAGCTGGGGCTACGGCTATCTGTACGATGTCACTACCACCCTTGTGGTGGACGGCAAGCCTCTGGATGCCGTCACCACCCGCACAGGATTTCGCAAGACGGAGTTCCGCGATGGGATGTTCTTCCTCAACGACAGGGTGCTTCAGGTGAAGGGTTATGCCCAGCGTACGAGCAATGAATGGCCTTCGGTTGGGATGTCTGTGCCTGCCTGGATCAGCGACTTTTCCAACCGGATGATGGTGGAGGGGAACGGGAACCTGGTGCGCTGGATGCACATCACCCCCTGGAAGCAGGATGTGGAGTCTTGTGACCGGGTAGGCTTGATTCAGGCCATGCCTGCCGGCGACGCAGAGAACGATGCCCGTGGCCGTCAGTGGGACCAGCGCAAGGAGCTGATGCGCGATGCCATTGTGTACAACCGCAACAATCCCAGCATCATTTTCTACGAGTGTGGCAATGAGGCCATCAGCGAGCAGCACATGCAGGAGATGAAAGATATCCGCAACCAGTACGACCCTTATGGAGGCCGGGCCATTGGCTCGCGCGAGATGCTGGACAGCGAAGTTGCCGAATACGGTGGCGAGATGCTCTACATCAACAAGAGTGCAGATATCCCTATGTGGGCTACCGAATACTCCCGGGACGAAGGGCTGCGTAAGTACTGGGATGACTACACCCCTCCCTTCCACAAAGATGGCGCGGGTCCCCTCTACAACAATGCTCCTGCCCAGGTGTACAACCGCAATCAGGACTCGCATGCCATCGAGAATGTCACCCGCTGGTTTGACTACTGGCTGGAGCGACCGGGCACGGGCCGCCGGGTGAGCTCCGGAGGTGTGAACATCATCTTTTCGGACTCCAACACCCACTACCGGGGAGAGGAGAACTACCGTCGCAGCGGGGAA
>DFUR01000024.1 GCA_002380425.1 Bacteroidales bacterium UBA4181 | reverse complement strand
GTGATGTTCCACGTGGAACATTATCTTCCAAACCGCACCAGCAAGATGTTGATGTCTGCAGGAGACACGCCTGGAATGCGTGATGCCTGACCGATGGTGGTGGGGCGTATCTTGTTGAGTTTTTGCCGGGCTTCCGTGGAGAGCGATGACAGACTGTTGTAGTCGAAGTCTTCCCGGATCCGGATGTGGTCCAGCCGCCGGATTTTATCGGCAATTCCTCTTTCGCGCTCAATGTATCCGCTGTATTTGAGCGCAATCTCGGTCGCCTCAATGATCTCTTCCCTCCTTTCTTCAATGGTGGCAATACACTGTCGGAGCGGTTCGGAGATGGCAGCAAGCATGTTCAGGGTGATTTCGGGCCTCAGTATGAGTTCCTGAAGCCGGCAAGGGTGCTTGATGGGCGCGGAGTGCAGACTATGGAGCACTGGGTTGATGATCTCTGTGCGCATACTGGTTTGCCTGCACACCTCCATGATCTGGTCTCGTGTCTGAATTTTTCTGGCAAGTAATTCTACTCGCCTTTCATCAGCCAATCCAACGGATGCCCCGACCGGGGTGAGGCGTACGTCTGCATCGTCCTGACGCAGCAGAATCCGGTATTCTGCCCGGGAGGTGAACATCCGGTAGGGCTCATCCACCCCCTTGGTCACCAGGTCGTCGATGAGTACTCCGATGTAAGCCTGATCTCTGCCAAGTATCAGGGGGCTTTCGCTACGAAGGTTCCGAACGGCATTCACCCCGGCCATCAGGCCTTGTGCGGCAGCTTCTTCATAGCCTGTGGTCCCGTTCACCTGGCCGGCGAAGTACAGATTTCGGATGATTTTGCTTTCCAGGGTATGGTATAATTGGGTAGGCTGGAAAAAATCGTATTCTATGGCGTAACCGGGGCGGTATATCCGGGCATTTTCCAACCCAGGAATCTGCCGGATGGCTTCGTACTGAATGTTCCATGGCAGGGAGGACGAGAATCCGTTGATGTAGTATTCGTGGGTGGTTTCCCCCTCGGGCTCCAGAAACAGATGATGCTCGTCCTTGCTGGCAAATGTGACAATCTTGTCTTCAATACTGGGACAATATCTGGGCCCGATACTCTGTATAGTGCCGTTGTACATGGGTGAATCCTTAAATCCCCGCTCCAGGATACGGTGAACTTTCGGGCTGGTGTAGGTGATGTAGCACGGCCTCTGTTGAAGGGGGCTGTTTATCTCAGGCAGGAAGGAGAATTTTCCGGGAACCGGGTCTCCGTCCTGTCGTTCCAATCGTGAAAAATCAATGGAGCGTCCGTCAATTCTGGCCGGAGTACCGGTCTTCATCCGCCCGGATTCGATCCCCAGGGCGACGATACATTCGGTAAGTCGTTTGGAGGCTTGTTCGGATATTCTGCCTCCTTCGACCTGTACCCGGCCGATATGCATCAATCCATTCAGAAACGTCCCATTGGTGAGAATTACGGCCTGTGCCTGGAACAATACTCCCAGCCGGGTGAACACCCCGGTAACCTGACCATGAGTGATCTCCAGGTCGGTTGCGGCATCCTGCCACAAGTCCAGATTGGGGGTATTTTCCAGAACTTTTCGCCAGTTCTGACTGAACCGGGCCCGGTCGCATTGTGATCGGGGGCTCCACATGGCGGGACCTTTTGAGCGATTCAGCATGCGGAACTGTATCGATGAGAGGTCCGCAATGATGGCAGACATCCCCCCGAGCGCATCTATCTCTCTGAGAATCTGGCCTTTGGCAATTCCGCCCATAGCCGGATTACAGGACATCTGCCCCATTTTCTCCATGTCCATGGTAATGAGGAGGGTCTGGACGCCCAGCTTGGCGGCCGTCAGGGCAGCCTCGCATCCGGCATGCCCCGCTCCTACTACGATGACGTCATATTTCTGAATCATGGGTTTGCTTTGAATTCTCCAGCATATTCCGGGCATACAGGGCAAGAAAGGTATCTTCCTGAGTGGTCATCACGGCCCTTTCCTTAGGGGTTTTGTCCTGATAACCAACTAAATGCAGCACCCCGTGGGCCATGACACGGAGCAGTTCGTCCCCGAAAGAGACTCCGTATTGTTGAGCATTCTGGCGGATGCACGGAATGCAGAGGAATAAATCACCCGAAATCTGGTTGTTTTCGCAGTAATCAAAGGTGATGATGTCCGTAACATAGTCGTGCTTGAGATACTGGTGGTTTATATCCAGAATTTTATTTTCTTCTACGAATATATAGTTTAGATTGCCAATGGTTTTCCCCTCATTTCGAAGAGTTTCCATGACGCACTTTTTAAAAATCCTGCGACCTTTAAAGTTGAATCCAGGCACTTCAGAGTAAAAACTTATGGGCATGCTTCAATAATGGTTATATAAGAGTTCGTTTAATGCGCTTTTTATCTGGGTGTTAACCAAAGTGCTGGGTTCATTTTGGTTTGGTTGTACCACAGCTCAAAGTGCAGTGTGGAGGCCCCTGCTCCTTCGTCGGCGTGTACCCTGCCGATATTCTGTTTCAAAGACACTTTTTCTCCTTGTTTCACCATGACATCCACGAGGTTCTGATAGGCGCTGTAGTAGTTTCCGTGCTGAATCAAAACGGCCATATTTCCGCCCTTGATGCCAAAGATGTTCAGAACTTTTCCTTCAAAAACGGCTCTGACCAGGCTTCGGCCCGAGGTGGTGATGTCAATCCCGCTGTTGGAGATGATGGTGTTCTTAAACACTGGGTGTGCATGTTGTCCAAAGGCACTGGTGACAATTCCGGTTTCGGTGGGCCAGGGCAAACGGCCTTTATTGTCTCCGAATTTGTCCGAGATAATTTTTTCTTCAGGGGTGAGGGACTGATATGCACTCTTGGTGGTGGATCCGCTGGTGCCGGTCCGCTTGCTGATTTCGGCTGCGATGATCTTCTCAATGGCTTTGTTGAGTTCATCGGATATTTTTCTTTTGGCCTGAAGTTCCCGGCGGAGTTCAGATTCCTTTTTGCGGAGGTCGGCGGTAACTTTTTGCTGGTCCTTCCGCAGGCCGCTCAGTTGGTTCGCTTCTTTTTGCTGGATGTTCAGCAAGTTTTGTTTTTCTTTCCGGGTTTCCTGCAGGGATGCCAGATGTCGTTCAATGGTGTCGCGTTTGCTTTCAATAAGTTGTGCCTGTCGGATCCGCGCGTCGCTGAATTGCTGGAAATAGCGCATGCGGCGATAGGACTCGTTCAGGTCCTTGGCCGTGAGAATCAGTAGTATGGCATCGTAACTCCCTCTGTGCTTGTAGGCAGAGACAATCATCTTAGCGTAGTTTTCTTTCAAGAACTCAAGCTCTGTTTTGAGTTTGTTGATTTCCCGCTGTTTTTGGGTCATTTCCCGGTTGAGCAGAGCTATTTCGGCATTGATCTGAGTCATCAGCCGGGTCCTTTGAGATATCTGGCCATTGAGCAGATTGATCCGGTCCAGAGAGGCCCGCTGGTTTTTGAGTGTCTGCGAAATGAGCCGGTCGGTTTGTTCAATCTCGCGCAACGTCTGTTGGCGCTGGGCCTCCAGTTCGCTGCGGGTCTGGCTCCGGGCAAGCCCCGAACTGAGCAGCATCAGCAGCATCAGGGGAATCAATCGTATGTAATTCTTCACATTCATCACAACTCGTCTCTCTTATATCCCGAAGGAATGGCAAAATTAACCGGTTTTTTGATGCCTTCCACCCATTGGCCGATTTCGAGGGTAATGTCCAGCGCTTTGCCTGTCTCGGATTGCGCCTTGATATAGATTCGGGTCGGCAGCAAGGTGCCCTTGGAGGAGGTCCGGTACCGGTCGTAGGTAATCATGGCGGAGGCATTGCCGGTGCTGAATTTCAGGGAGGTCAACTGGCGGCCTTGCTTCCGGATGGTAGCCTCTCCTCCGTTTCGGAGGGAAATCCGGGTCGAGTCTCCCTCTGAGATTTGTTGCGAGGCTTGCCCCAGAAGCCAGGACTCCAGGCAGGGCGATCCGCTGAGCAACTGGTAGGGAAGGCCGGACGACAAAGGAACGGGCATCAGGGCGTTGAGTCTGGGGAGTGGTTCCAGAATATAGCTGCGTTCCAGGCGGTTAATCAGGGCAAAGCTGTCGCGGGTGATCAGGCCACGGGCTAGTTCCACGAGGAACGTTGCCCGGAAATAAACCAGGCTGTCCCCATCGAGGTATATGTCTCCGTTTGCAGATAGGCTCCCTGAGGCTGTGCCAACGGTGATGGCACACCCCCTGGCTTCCAGGGGAGGCATCGCAAGGCATTCCAAAGTGGGCTGCAAGGGCTCCTCAATGCCGATTTGTCGCTGCGTCTTGCAACCGGGCAGAAGCATCCCCAGGCAGCATATCAGGCCCGGAAGCCAGAGAACAGTTTGCCTTATTCCCCCCATTTCTCCATAATTTGCTGAAGTTTTTGTTCCGGAGCCATCTTGTTCTCAGTGGCATCAAGCCAAGAGGTTAAATGTTTCATCGCACGGCTTTTTTCGCCCAATGAAAGGAGTACCTGCACATAATGGCTCAGAATCTCCTCGTTGGCATACTTGTCCAGACGCAACGCTTTCTGCAGGATTTTCCGGGCTTCGGGAATCCGCCCCTGCCGGTACAACACCCAGCCTCTGGTGTCCAGAAAGGTGGGATTGTCCGGATTGGATTCCAGGCAACGGTTGATGAGTTCTTCCGCCTGCTGGAGCCGCTCTCCCCGGAGAGCCAGATAATAACTGTAATTGTTGAGCAGGACCCGAACGGTTCCGTCCACCGTCAGGGCTTTTTCAAATACTGAATCGGCGAGGGCGTAGCGGGCTGTTTCGTGGTATGCTTCCCCCTGAAGGACCAGGATGTCGGTGTAGGTTCCGGGGTACTGGTCCATATACTTTTCAGCAATTTTCAGGGCCGCCAGCGCTTCGGGATACTTGCTGGTGCGTACCGCTGACAAGCCGTTGAAAAAATGAGGCAGGAACTGGTCCGGAAATAACTTTTTAGCTTCCTCTGTCACTTTAAATAATTCATCAAAATTCTCTGATTGATCGAGAATAAAGAATAGCTTTTCCCACAAACGGAGTTGATATCGGTTGCTGGCGATGATGAATTGCAAATCATTTATTGCCGATGTGTAGTCTTTTACACGCACGCTTTTGTCCACATGGATGAAACGCACCCGCTGATTATCGGGAGCCATCGTGAATAGGAGCTCCGCAAGCTGGTTGAATCGCTGAATGTGGTTCCTGAAGGTTATGGAGTCCTCCCCAAGGGACAGGAACAGGTCGATTTTCTGTTCCAGATCCACAGAGTCGCTGCGCATCATGACTTCTGCTTCATTCAGGGCATCGGATGTGCGGCCGGCTGTGATCAGAAAGGAGATGAGGGTGAGGTGTCCCTCGGTTTCCGAAGGGGTCAGCTCAACTCGTTTTTTGTAGCTGCGCACAGCCTCCCTGCGGCGGTTCATGTTTTGATACAACGCTCCCATCCAGCTGTGATACTGTGGAACAGAGGGATTTTCGGCAATGATTGTGCGGAGGACATCTGCGGCTTTGCGCCACTTCTTATTTTCGTACAGAATCTGGTAACGTTCCAGGTTGCGTTCCGTTTCGGACCCGAACAGGTCCTGATTGTTTTCCAAAATGCCGAGGGCCTTTCTGGGGGCTCCTGTCTCAGAGTAAAGGCGGGCGAGTTCCCGGAACAACAAGGCATCTGGCCTGGATGCCAGGAGCTTGTGGTAAACGAGCAGGGCGCTGTCGGGTATTTCGTTCATCCGGTATGCTTTGGCCAGATGCAACTCATACCAGCGGTTGGGCTCTTCGGAATAGCGCACTGCCAGGCGGGCATTGGTCAGCATATTGGGCAGATCGTCAGCCAACAGGTAGATTTCCGACAACTCATAATATGCCGGGGCCAGCCGTGGGTTTATTTTGAGGCATTCGGTCAGCAAAACGGCGGCCTGTCCCAGCTCTCCGGCCGACTTTTTGTGCATGGCCTCAACAAGCATCTGGTCGGGAGTCGCTGGCGAAACGGGTTGTGCCCGTAAACCCGGCAACAACAGAAACAGTCCGGCCAGCAAGGCCCCGGCAGGGAGCAGTGTGTAAGGAAGCTGTTTCATGGCAAGAATGATGAATGGTTACTTCTTTCCGGTGTGGCCAAACCCCCCTGCCCCCCTTTGGGTCTCATCCAAAGTTTCGCAGAGCTTCCAGGTGATGGTTTCGTGTCGGGCAATCACCATCTGGCAGATACGTTCCCCGTCTGCGATGGTGAAAGATTCTGCCGAGTGGTTGATCAGGATGACTCCGATTTCGCCCCGGTAGTCGGCATCAATGGTTCCTGGTGAATTCACAATACTGATGCCGTGTTTGAGAGCCAGACCGCTGCGAGGACGTATCTGGGCTTCAAGTCCTTCGGGCAGGGAAATGAACAAGCCGGTGGGGATGAGTTTTCGTTCCCCCGGAAGCAGCACAACAGGGGCATCCAGATTGGCTCTGAGGTCCATGCCGGCCGAAAGGGGGGTGCTGTACCCGGGCAGGGGATGTTTGGATTTGTTTACGATATTGACGTTCATACAGGTTATAATTGTCCGTTTTTGTAACGTTGCAGCAATTGCTCTTTACGCAGGGCGAAGACAATAAATATGCCAAGCAGCAGGGTGTTCTTGACAAGGTTCAGCCACACCGGCTCCAGGGCGCTCAGGCGCGAAACAGCGTACAGAGCAAGGGCCAGAAGTGTGTACCCGGCCATATTCTTCCAGTCATAGGGGATGGGATACACCTTGCGGGTGATCTGCCAGGTCATCACCCCCATAACAGAGTAACACACCAGGTGGCTCCAGGCCGAGGCGTGGTAGCCGGCAACGGGCACAAACAGAAGATTTCCGGCGATGCTGACAGCCGCACCCACAAAGGCAATCCGGATGCCCAGATGGGTCATGTTGTTGAGCTTGAACCCGATGGTCAGGTTGTAGTACACCCCCAAACCCAGATTTGCCAGCAAAAGCACAGGGACAACCGCCAGGCCGTCCCAGTATATATAGCGCACAAAATGTTTGAAAAGATCCAGGTACAGGGTGACTCCAAGGAAAATGGCCAGGCCTGAGATCACAAAGAGCTTCATGATTTCAGCGATGGTCTCGCGGGCATCGGATGCTTTGGCGTTATTGAAAAAGAAGGGTTCCGCTGCGTAGCGGAACATCTGCGTGAACAGCACCATCAGCACGGCCAGTTTGGCGTTAGCGCCGTACACCCCCAGTTGCTCCATGGGCAAATCCTCCTTTGGAATCAAGTGCTTGAGGGCCACCCGGTCGAAGGCTTCGTTGATATTGCCCGCCAGCCCGGCCACCATAAGCGGAAGAGAATACAGGAGCATTTCCTTCCACAGCCCGAAATCAAAACGGATTCTGAACCGGAAAATCTCGGGGAGCAGCAGGGCAAGAACGGTGAGCGAACCGATAAGGTTGGCAATAAACACATAGCCGACACCGATTTCCGGGCGATAGAGCCAGTCGATGACGGCCCAGTGCCTGAATGCGGGGCAAAAGGCGTAGAAGAAGAAAGTAGCCCCCACGTTCACCAGTACCGAGATGAGCTTGTAGGTGGCAAAACGTACCGGCCTGTTGGAAACCCTGAGCCGTGCAAAGGGTATGGCCGTCATGGCATCCAGGCCCAGGATGATTCCGAACCAGAGAATGAATTCGGGGTGGTCTCCGTATTCAAGAACGCTGGCAATGGGATGCTGAAAGAGGGTGACCAGGACGACAAACACGGCCGAGGTAGCCGCCAGGCTCAGAAAGGCAGTGCCGTACACCAAGTCCCTTTTCTCCTTGTGCTGCGAAAACCGGAAGAATCCGGTTTCCATCCCGTAGGTAAGCAGTACCACCAGAAAGGTCACATAGGCGTATAATTCAGTCACCACCCCATACTCTGCACGGTCGAACAGCCGGGTGTGGTAGATGACCATCAGGTAGCCGATGGTACGGGGAATAACCGTGCTCAGGCCATAGACAAGGGTCTGTCCTGCCAGTTTCTGAATGGGTTTTGTGCTTGCCGTTCCTTTGGGCTCGTCCATGACACAAACCTACATGATTTAAGGGAATTCACCAATAAATCTTTTGTCCCGGTGGGCCCCATGGCATCATCTCCCGGGAAAGGCAAAGACCGCAAAAAATGAGTATATTTACAGGGCCATCCCTTATGCGGGGTGGTCTTATTATTCCATTATGGCTCAGAACCCGAGGATTTTCTTTGTTGATGCGTATGCTCTGATTTACCGTTCCTATTACGCTTTTTTGCGCTCCCCCATGTTCAATGCCGAGGGGCTCAACACTTCCGTGCTGTATGGATTTCTCTCCGCTTTGGAAGACATCCGGACCAAGGAGAAGCCCACCCATCTGGCAGTCGCCTTTGACACTTCCGCCCCGACGTTCCGGCATCGTATGTATGAGCCTTACAAGGCCAACAGAGAGGAAACTCCCGAGGACATCCGTCAGTCTGTACCCCTGCTGAAGGATATCCTGCGAGCTTACCGTATCCCCATTCTGGAATGCGAGGGCTATGAGGCCGATGACATCATCGGTACCCTGGCCCGACAGGCTGCAGAAAAGTCTTTTAATGTGTTTATGGTGACACCCGATAAGGATTTTGTGCAATTGGTGGACAGCCGCGTGTTTTTGTACAAACCCTCCCGTTCCGGACGTGGGGCTGACATTCTGGGTGTTCCCGAGGTGTGCGCTCAGTACGGGCTGGAGACCCCTGCCCAGTTTGTGGACATCCTGGCTCTTATGGGGGATGCTTCGGACAATATCCCCGGGGCGGCAGGTATTGGCGAAAAGGGGGCCATGAAGCTGATAAGCGAGTTTCAATCGGTGGACAACCTCCTGGCACAGGTGGATAAACTCAAAGGATCTATTAAAGAAAAAGTTGAGAACAGCCGTGACAGGATATTGTTGTCCAGAGAGCTGGCAAGAATTTGTACTCAGGTTCCTGTCGTCTTTGATGAACAGGACTGCCGGGTGTCAGAGCCTGACCGTGCCCGGCTGAGGGAATGGTTTGTGCGGTTGGGGTTCCGCTCCTTTCTGAGCCGGCTTGACAGCCAGAGTAGCTCCCGGTGGGCTGGTGTCTTGTCGCAGAGCGCCACGGATGCGCCCCCTCTGAGTTCTGGAGCTCCTTCCTTGTTTGACGCTCAGCCCCCGAGTTCCGGAGCATCCGCCCTGTTTGATGTTTCACCCGTGAACTCTGGGGAGGATGCCCGGCAGGGTGTTCTTGACTTTGATGCGCTCTTTGGCGCTACTGCGGGGCCTACGCCGCCCGCCTCCGGGGAGCCGGACACCTTGCAGACGACCCCCCATGAGTATCTCGTTGCCGACGCCCCCGAGTCGAGGCGCGTCCTTTTGGAAACCCTCCGTCAGGCATCCCTTTTTGCGTTTGACACCGAGACAACCAGTTTGGATACCTTCCGGGCATCCCTGGTGGGTATGTCCTTTGCTGTGGAGCCCTTTCGGGCCTGGTATGTGCCTGTCCCCGGTGACCCGGGGCTGGCTGCCGGGGTTGTGGCCGAGTTCCGGGATGTGTTTGCCAACCCTGAGATTGGGAAAGTGGGGCAGAATATGAAATTCGACTTGCTGATGCTGCAGCGCTATGGTATTGAGGTGGCCGGGGCACTGTTTGACACCATGCTGGCGCATTATCTCATCCAGCCGGAGCAGCGGCACAATCTGGATGCATTGGCAGAGCACTACCTGCATTACAAGCCGGTCCCCATTGAGCAGCTTATCGGCAACAAGGGGAAGGGACAGCGCAGCATGCGGGATGTGCCCGTGGAGGAGATTGCTGCGTATGCTGCTGAGGATGCTGATGTGGCTTTGAGGCTGAGCATCCCGCTGAGGCAGGAGCTGGACCGTTACGGAATGCTCCCCCTGGCTCAGGAGGTCGAAATGCCTCTGTCCAGAGTGCTTGCCGGCATGGAAACGGCCGGGGTCCGGATAGACATCCCGGCTATGGAGGCTGCCGGAAAGGGCCTGGCAGAGGAGTTGGCCCAACTGGAGCAGGATATTTATGACCTTGCTGGCGAGCCATTCAATGTTTCCTCTCCCCGCCAACTCGGAGAGGTCCTCTTTGAGCGCATGAAAATCGCTCCCCCCGGTAAAAAAACCAAAACCCGGCAGTATGCCACCGGAGAGGAGGTGCTGCTTGCTCTGTCGGACAAACATCCGATAGTGAATAAGGTTTTGGAGTACAGGGCACTGAAGAAACTTCTCTCTACTTATATTGAGGCCCTGCCCAAGCTGGTGCTTCCTGCCACCGGCCGCATCCATACCTCCTTCAATCAGGCTGTTACCGCAACAGGAAGGCTTAGTTCCACCGATCCGAATCTGCAAAACATCCCCATTCGGGATGCCCGTGGGAGGGAGATTCGCAGAGCATTCGTGTCTGCGGGGCCCGAATATGTGTTGCTTTCGGCGGATTATTCTCAGGTGGAGCTCCGGCTGATGGCTCATATAAGCGGAGATGAGAATATGATCCAGGCTTTTATGGGCTCCGAAGACATCCATGCTGCAACGGCTGCGCGGATTTTTGGCGTCTCCCGGCAGGAGGTTACCCGCGAGATGCGTTCGCGGGCAAAGACGGCAAATTTCGGCATTATCTATGGCATCTCGGGTTTCGGCCTGGCACAGCGGCTGGGCATTCCCCGCGGGGAAGCCCAGGACCTGATTGCCGGATATTTCAGAGCTTACCCCGAGGTGCGGCGGTATATGAATGAGATTATCCTGAAGGCCCGGGAGCAGGGATATGTGGAAACCATCATGGGCCGGCGCAGGTATCTTCCGGACATACGCTCTACAAACGCCGTGGTGCGTGGGATGGCTGAACGCAACGCCATCAATGCGCCCGTGCAGGGCTCTGCGGCAGACCTGATCAAGGTGGCTATGGTGCGCATAGACCACGAAATCCGGTCCCGCGGGCTCAGGAGCCGTTTGATATTGCAGGTTCACGATGAACTGGTACTCGATGTGTTTATGCCGGAGCTGGAGCAGGTGCGGGCATTGGTGCGAAGGAATATGGAGCAGGCTGCACAACTCCGGGTGCCTCTGGTGGTGGATATCGGAGAGGGTCCGGACTGGTTTGAAGCGCACTGAGGTAAGGTCGGTGCGGCTGGAAATTATAAAAAATCAGTTACCTTTGCGGCGATTTAGCGGACGTGGCGTAATTGGTAGCCGTGCCAGACTTAGGATCTGGTGCCGAAAGGCGTAAGGGTTCGAGTCCCTTCGTCCGCACCAGAGGCAACAGAACATAACCAAACCAGAATGGAAATTATTAAAGAGCAGACCGCCGCGCAAAGCGCCATGATTCATGTAAAGATTGTCCCCGGGGATTATGAATCCCGGGTGGAAACCGTGTTGAAAGATTACCGCCGCAAGGCCAAGATTCCCGGGTTCCGCCCCGGAATGGTGCCTTCGGGGATTGTCCGCAAGATGTACGGAAAGTACGTTTTGGCTGAGGAAGTAAGCAAACTGGTGTCAGAATCCCTGTCGGAGTATTTTTCCCGGGAACAGATACACATTCTGGGGGACCCGCTGCCGGTACCCAGAGACACCAACTGGGAGCAGGAAACAGAGTTTGAATTCGTTTTCGAAGTCGGCCTGGCTCCTGAAGTTTCGGTTGATTTGTCCACGCTTGACAAGCTCACCTCCTACACCATCGAGGCGGATGACAAAATTTTAGATACCTATGTGCAAAGCTATGCCCGCAGATTTGGGGCTTTCACCGGCTGTGACTCCGTTGCTGAAGGCAAGGAGATGATCAAGGGGCTGATTGAGGAGCTTGATGAGCAGGGCCAGGTGCTTGCCAACGGGGTACGCAGGGAGGATGCGCCTGTCTATCTGGAGTTTCTCAAGGATGAGGAATCCCGCAAACAATTCATGGGTGCCAAGGCGGGGGATGCACTGACGCTTGAAGTCCGGAAAGCATTCCCGAATGATGTGGAACTCGCCTCCATGTTGGGTGTCAAGAAAGAACAGGTTCCCTCCTTATCCGAACGGTTTCGCTATACCATTGGGGCGGTTTCGCTTTTTGTACCCGCTCCGGTGAATCAGGAGTTGTTCGACAAGGCCTTCGGTGAGGGCAAAATCACCTCCGAAGAGGAGTTCATGGCCCGCATCCGTCAGGAGGCTGAAGCCAATCTGAGCAGCGAATCGGAGTACAAGTTCCGGATGGATGCCAAGGAAAAGTTGCTCGAAAAGACTAACTTGTCGCTTCCCGAAGCCTTCCTGATGAAATGGCTGGAACATTCCCACGAAGGAAAATACACCCGGGAACAGATTGAGGCAGAATTTCCTGCTTTTGCCCGCGACCTCCGCTGGCAGCTTATTGTGGGGAAGATCACCCGCGACAACGATATGAAGGTCGAAGAGCAGGAAATCCTGGACTTTGCCCGCCAGGCGGCCTTACGCCAATTCCGCCAGTACGGGATTCAGGATGTGCCCGCTGAGTACCTGGACGGATACGCCCGGAACATGCTCAGCAAGGAGGAAGATGCCCGCCGGATGGTGGAACAGCTTTACGAAGACAAGGTGCTTGCCCTGGTTCGTGAGAAGGCCCCGTTGAAAACCAAGAAGGTTAGCCAGGAAGAGTTTGAGAAATTGCTGGCCTGACCTGCATAATTATTTATCCTATGGCTACACAAAACGAATTTGAACATTATGCCGTCAAACATGCCGGGATCAGCAGCCTTGCACTGCACCGGTATTCGTCACTGGCGAGCAGCTACCTCTCCCCGACCATTATTGAGGAACGGCAGATGAACATTGCCACCATGGATGTGTTCTCACGCCTGATGATGGACCGGATTATTTTCCTGGGGGTTCCCATTGACGATGATGTGGCCAATATTGTTCAGGCTCAGCTCCTGTTTCTGGATTCAGCCGACCCGGGCAGGGATATTCAAATCTATCTCAACTCCCCGGGAGGTTCTGTACACGCCGGGCTGGGGATATATGACACCATGCAGTGGGTACACCCTGATGTGGCTACCATTTGTACCGGGATGGCCGCTTCCATGGGTGCCGTACTGCTCACCGCAGGGGCCAAAGGGAAGCGTTCTGCCCTGAAGCACTCCCGGGTGATGATTCATCAGCCCATGGGAGGAGCCCAGGGGCCTGCTTCGGACATGGAAATCACTGTGCGGGAGATTCTTAAGTACAAAAAAGAACTTTATGCCATCATTGCAGAACATTCCGGAAATACCCTGGAGCGCGTGGAACAGGATTCCGACCGGGACTACTGGATGACTGCCGAAGAGGCTCGGGAGTACGGGATGATTGACGAGGTTCTGATTCGTCAAAAGAGCCCCTCAAAATAGTATCGGAGTGAACAAAAAGACTTTGGACCGTTGTTCCTTTTGCGGTAGGGAACGAAAGCATGTGCAGTTGCTCATAGCAGGTGCGGATGCTTTTATTTGTGATATGTGTGTGGAACAGGCTTCCGGGATGGTCCGGGAGGCAATGGTTCAAAAGAAGAAGGCTCCCTCTCTTGACAAAGCCCGGCTCCTGAAGCCAGCCAAGATCAAGGAGTTTCTCGATGGTTATGTCATCGGGCAGGATGATGCCAAAAAATATCTGTCGGTGGCCGTGTACAACCATTACAAACGGTTGCTACAGCCTTTTGAGAACGAGGGCGATGATGTGGAGATCGAAAAATCCAACATTATTCTGGTGGGCGAGACCGGGACCGGCAAGACGCTTCTGGCCCGGACTATTGCCAGAATGCTGCACGTTCCATTTGCCATTGTGGATGCCACGGTGCTCACCGAGGCCGGCTATGTGGGTGAAGATGTGGAGAGTATTCTGACCCGCCTGTTGCAGGCCGCAGATTATGACGTGCCTTCTGCCGAAAGGGGCATTGTCTTTATTGACGAGATTGACAAGATTGCCCGCAAGAGCGACAATCCCTCCATCACCCGGGATGTTTCGGGCGAGGGCGTGCAGCAAGCCATGCTGAAGCTTCTGGAGGGTACGGTGGTGAATGTGCCCCCGCAGGGCGGGCGAAAACATCCGGAGCAGAAGATGATACAGGTGGATACCCGGAATATCCTTTTCATAGCCGGAGGGGCCTTTGACGGGATTGAGCGCAAGATTGCCCAGCGGCTGAATTCCCAGGTGGTTGGCTTCAACAATTCCCGTGACCATGCTTTGGTGGACCGCTCCAACCTGCTGCAATACATCTCCCCCCGCGACCTGAAGGCATTTGGGCTGATTCCCGAACTGGTGGGCCGGCTGCCCGTTCTTACCTATCTGAATCCGCTGGACAGAGCCACCCTGCGTTCCATCCTGACGGATCCCAAAAACGCCATCATCAAGCAGTACATCAAGCTTTTCAAAATGGACGGGGTGGCGTTGAGCTTTGAACCGGAAGTTCTGGATTTCATCGTGGACAAAGCCATAGAGTTCAAACTTGGAGCCCGCGGGCTCCGTTCCATCTGTGAGGCCATCATGACCGATGTGATGTTTGCCCCCCCAGCCAAAAAGGAGTTCGAGGTTACCCTGGAGTTTGCCAGGGCACAATTTGCCAGAACCGCTCCGGACCGGTTGCAGAACGCTTCCTAAACCAGCACTTTAACCACAATTTTTCGCACCTCGGTTCCAGGGACGTCTTCTACCCCGGGCTGGTGTGCGTCTTGTGGAAAATATACCGCAAAGGCCCCTGGAGCCAGGGTGAGGTAGTTCTTTTGGGAAACGGTCAGAAATTCAATATCCCGCTCTTCAATATAGCCTTCGGTTGCGGTGGACAGACGCATTGGGGCAAAGCCTTGCTTTTCTGATCCGGATACAACTACTTGAATGTCTGCATATTTTCGGTGTGCTTCCCATTTTGCGTCCCTGCAGGGTTTGGGGGTGTAGGCACTGACCAGCGCAAACACCTCATTCCCCTCGATGTCGTATCTGCCGGGTGCCAGATCCCGGATACCGGGCTTACTAAGAAAGTCAAATGCTTTTTGGAAACGAGTGCCCAAACCAGCATACTGGCTTGAATGATTACTACAGTCAAAAATCATAACGCAATATAATTTAGTTAGATGTAAACATTTATTTTAAATGATGGGCGCAGAAGTATGCCTCACTTCCAAAAGTACGTAAAATTCCCTTACTTTGCATAGCGGAAAGGTCCGCCCCGCATTTTGCCCAAACCCGTTTATGTCCCTGCTGCAACAGATACAGGATTCCATTGCCCCTGAGCTTGAAGAGTTCGAGCACCGGTTTTGCGAGGAGTTGCAAAGCGACACACCCCTGCTTCAGGAGATCCTGAAATATCTGCTGCTGGGAAAGGGCAAGCGATTTCGCCCGATGCTGGTTTTTCTCTCGGCCAAACTGTTCGGAGAAGCTACCCCCGACACCTACACCGCAGCTTCCATGGTGGAGATTCTGCACACAGCCACTCTGGTGCACGATGATGTGGTGGACGAGTCGGACCAGAGGAGGGGGCATTCATCCGTGAACGCCCTGTGGAATTCCAAGATTGCCGTTCTGGCGGGTGATTTTTTGCTTTCCCATGGACTGCACATTGCCCTCAAAAGACATTCCTACACCTCTCTGGAGGTGGTTGCCAAAACCCTTCGTGAAATGTCGGAAGGTGAGTTGCTGCAGATACACAAATCGCGTACTCTGGACGTTTCGGAGTCGGAGTACTACCGGATTATTTTCCAGAAAACGGCAGCTTTGATCTCGGTCTGCACCCAGGCCGGGGCGCAGTCTGTTGGCTGTACAGAACAACAGGCTGAGCACATGAAACAGTTCGGGGAGCATCTGGGTATGGCCTTCCAGATCCGGGATGACTTATTTGACCTGACATCAGACAATCACTCCGGAAAACCCCCGGGGAATGATCTCAAGGAGCATAAGCTGACCCTGCCGCTGATACATGCACTCTCCCAGGCTCCTTCGCGGGAGTGCAGCCTGATTCGGGAAAGAATCCGTACGCACTCCGGCCAGCCTGAATTTGCCGGCGAACTGGCGGATTTTGTCCGGAAGCAGGGAGGCATTGTATATGCCCGGAAGAGGATGGAAGAATACAGGGACCGCGCTCTGGAGATACTGGCGCTCTATCCTCAGGGGCAGGCCCATTTGTCTCTCGAGTGGCTGGTCCGTTTTGCAACAGACCGGGATTTATAAAGTGCCTATGTTGTTTGGTTCTATAGTGGGGCAGGAAGTGGTGAAGAAGAAGCTGATCCGTTCGGTGGCAGAAAACCGTGTGGGTCACGCCCTGTTGTTGTCCGGGCCCGAAGGAAACGGAGCCCTTGCCCTCGCTGTTGCTTTTGCCCGGTATCTCAATTGTACAGCGCGAACCCCTGAGGATTCCTGTGGCACCTGTCCCTCATGCCGCAAGTTTGCCCGGCTGGCGCATCCCGATCTGCACTTTGTTTTTCCGGTAGTGCGTTCCGCCTCTTCGCGGAAAGCCCTCAGCGATGAGTACCTCACCGAGTGGCGCGAAACCCTGTTGGCAGACCCTTATCTTACGTATGAGCGCTGGCTTGGTGCTCTGGATTCAGAGAACAAGCAGGCAGGGATTTTTGTTGATGAAAGCGACCAGATTGTCCGCAAGTTACAACTCACATCCTATGAGGGCTTGTATAAGGTCATTGTGTTCTGGCTACCCGAGAAACTCAATCAGCAGGCGGCCAACAAGATTCTTAAGATTCTGGAGGAACCCCCTGCCAGAACGGTATTCCTGATGGTGTCCGAGGCGCCCTTGATGCTCCTGCCCACGTTGCGCTCCAGGATGCAGGAAGTGGAAGTACCGCCCCTGGACGATGCTGTGCTGATGGAGCAGATACTGCCTCTGATGGACGGGGATGCAGGCCGTGCCAGACTCGTGGTGCAGAATGCCTGCGGGAGCCTCCCCAGGGCGCTGCTGCTTGCCCGTCCAGAGGAGGATGAGGAAGCGCTGCTCCAGCAGTTTGCCAACCTGATGCGAGGCTCCTGGGCGTTTATCCACAAAGCCAATATCGGTCCGTTTACGGAGTGGTGCGAGATGATGGCCGGACTGAAGCGCGAGCAGCACAAAATGTTTCTCTCCTACGCATTGCGTATGGTTCGGGAGTGTTTCGTGATTTCTGTTCAGCCCACTCTTGCTGTGTTGTCCCCGGGGGAGCAGGAATTTCTCCGCCGTTTCAGAGGTTATATCTCCGTGACCAATGCCGGGGCGCTGGCAAACGAGTTGTCGCTGGCGCTGCGCGATATTGAGGCCAACGGAAACAAAAATCTTGTTTTCTGGGATCTGGGCATGAAGGTAGGCGCACTTTTGCCTTCTATTGCAAGTTCATCCTGATTTTGTACCTTTGCCCGATATGGCTTATATTTTAAATTCCAGAGGAACGTTTTTGCAGGATCCGGAATCCGGAGAGGTGACTGCCTCGAGGTTGCCGGGCGGATACAAGTTGGATGTACACAACTGGCTTGAGGGGTATCCTGTGCCTGGAAACGACCAGGATTTTGTGGAGGTTCGCTTCAAAAATACCCGGAAGGCATTCTATGTCAATGTGAACCGCATCCCCCTGAACAAGGGGGATATTGTGGCTGTGGAGTCTTCACCCGGGCATGATATCGGGATTGTTTCTCTCACCGGCGAACTGGCCCGTCGAAAGTTGCTGAAGGGCAGCAACCGGGAGGCTCCGGGGGAGTTGCGGAGGTTATACAGAAAAGCCAAGCAGGGTGATGTGGACAAATGGTACAGCGCCCTTGAACTGGAGCAACCCACCATGTTGCGCGCCCGCCAGATATCCCAGTCGCTCAAGCTGGAGATGAAGATCACCGATGTGGAGTATCAGGGCGACAAAACCAAGGCGATATTCTACTACATATCCGACTCACGGGTTGATTTCCGGGAACTCATCAAGTTGTACGCCGATGAGTTCAAGATCCGTATAGAAATGAAGCAGATTGGTGCCCGGCAGGAGGCCGGCCGGATTGGTGGAATCGGGTCCTGCGGCCGGGAGCTGTGTTGCTCCACCTGGATGTCTCATTTTGTGTCGGTTTCCACCAGTGCTGCCCGTTACCAGGAAGTTTCCCTTAATCCCCAGAAATTGGCTGGTCAATGTGGAAAACTCAAGTGCTGCCTCAACTACGAGTTGAAGTGTTATCTGGAGGCGCAGCAGAATTTTCCTCCCACTTCCCTGCCCCTTCAGACAGAGCAGGGCGATGCCTATCACCGAAAAACGGATGTGTTCCGTCGGGTGATGTGGTATTCATTTGAAAAGGAATCCGAGGCCGCCGTCCTCATTCCGCTGGATGTTGCCAAAGTTGAGGAAATCATCGAGATGAACAAAAAGGGCATCAAGGTGAAACAACTTGACGCCATGGCGCAGCCGGCTGAGACAGAGCCCGAAATTGGCTACCAGAATGCTGTCGGGGAGGATAGCATCTCCCGTTTTGAGGAACAGCGCAAGAAGAAAAAGAAACAGGGCCGTTTTGATTCTTCCAGAGGCGGCAACCGACCGAAGAATCCCAACCGGAATCCCGGGGTTCAGACCCAGGGAGGGAACACTCAAGGCGGAAATCGCTCTGGAGGCAACAAACCTGATGGCGGCCGGCCGGGCAACAATCGTTCCGGAGGGCCGGGCAATCCCGCGCACAATCCCCGGCGTTTTGATTCCCGGAATCCGGGCAGGAGCCAGGGACGGCCAGGGCAGCCAGGACGGCCAGGGCAGCAGGGCCCTCCCGATAAGAAGGAATGAGATGGCCAGGTGGTGTGGCATCGGCGTCCTGATCCTTGCCGGATTGTATTCTTGCGGGGAGGCCCCTGTTTTTGAACAAAACCAGTCCTTCTCCGGGGCTGTGTGGGCCAGGGAGGACGTCCGGACTTTTGAGGTCAGGGTTGATGACGCTCCGCTTACAGCCCCTGTGTACTTTACTTTGCGCAATAATGGTTCCTACGATTTTGGCAATCTGTGGCTTTTTGTTGCTGTGCGCACCCCATCCGGAACGGAGTTCCGTGATACCGTCAACCTTACCCTTGCCACAGCTACCGGTAGGTGGAAGGGTAAGAAAATCGCCGGTTTGTACCAAACCCGGTTATTGTGGAATGAATCCTTTGTGTTTCCCGATACGGGAATGTACACCTTCCGCCTGGAACAAGGTATGAGAGAGCAACTCCTGGGCGGCATTCAGGATGTCGGGGTGTCCATTCCCCGGCAGCAGAGAGAATAATGTCAACAACACGGCCATGGGTACTTTTCCATTCTCCTTATCCAAAGAGGGCTTGATGCCCCGCGAAGAAATGCTGGAAGTTCAACGGGACGTCCATCGTCTGCTGATTGGTGTGCCCCGCGAGTCTGCGCCCGGGGAGACCCGGATTCCGCTTACCCCTGAGGGGGTGAGGCTGCTTGTATTGGACGGGCACCGGGTGCTTGTGGAGGCTTCGGCTGGTGTGGGCGCTCAGTACACCGACCTGCAATACAGTGATCTGGGAGCTGAGATTGTGGAGAAAGGGCAGGTGTACCAGGCCGACATTGTGCTCAAGGTGGCCCCCCCCTCTGAAGAAGAACTCAAGTTGTTCAAAGGAAGTCAGGTGTTGCTTTCGTCCCTTTCGGTGTACGATATGTCCGGGGACTACATCCGGGGGCTGGCATCCCGGAAAATCACGGCTATCTGTTATGAGAAAATCCAGGACTCTTTCGGCAAATATCCGGTGATGCGCAATATGGGTGAGATCTCCGGCAGGGCAGCCATACTGGTTGCGGGTAGCTATCTAAGCCGCATCTGCGGGGGGAAAGGGGTGCTTTTGGGGGGTATCTCGGGCATACAGCCTTCAGAAGTGGTCATTCTGGGAGCCGGTATCGTGGGCGAGTCGGCGGCCAGGGCTGCGATAGGCCTGGGCGCTTTTGTGCGCATTTTTGACCACTCTGTGTATGCTTTGGAGAAAGTGCAGCAACATCTGGGTATGTCCCTGTACACCTCGGTGATGCATCCCCAAACCCTGCACAGGGCGCTTCAGTCAGCCGATGTTGTGATAGCTGCCATTCCCTCGGGGGATGACACTCCCTTTGTGGTTACCGGGGAGATGGTGTCGGGGATGAAGCCCGGTTCGGTGGTAGTAGATACCAATATGAGTCAGGGCGGTTGTTTTGAGACATCCAGTTGTGGTGACCTGGACCATCCTGTGGTGTACTGCAACGGAGTGGTACATTACTGTATCCCCCATATTGCCGCTATAACGCCACGTACGGCTTCAATGGCTTTCAGCAATGTCCTTTCGGTCATTGTCCGGGACATTTCAGAGTCCGGGGGAATTCTTCAAAAAATCAAGGCCGACCAGGGACTGCGTAACGGAGTGTATATGCTCAATGGCATCCTGGTCAGTCCTGTTGTGGGGAACCGGCTGGGGATGCCCTGGCGGGACATAGAACTGCTGATGGCCGCTTTTTGACGCAAAAAAGGGGGTTGCCAAAGGCAACCCCCGTCATACTGTATCCAGCAAGGACTAGTATCTGTTGCGATATCCTCTTTCTCCGTCGCCACCACGGTTTCCGAAGCTGCGGTTGCCACCGGAACGCCGTTGTTCTCCTTCGGGCCGCGGACGGGCTTCCGACACGGAGATTACTTTGCCGTCAAAATCAGCACCATTGAGTTCTTCAATGGCAGCCTGAGCTTCCTCGTCACGGTTCATCTCAACAAACCCGAAGCCGCGGGAGCGACCAGTCAGTTTGTCGGTGATCACTTTAGCTGAAGATACTTCTCCATACTCTTCGAAGATTTGTTTCAAATCCTCATTCTTAACCCGGAAACTCAGGTTCGAAATAAAAATGTTCATAAAAAAAAATTAAGATAAAAAATAATTACCGCTGAGAACCAAGGGGCCAGAAGAGAGGAGAGAGAATGATCAATCGCGAAGAAGACTATCTATCTGTCTATTACGTAAGCTTAGTGCTCAAAACTGCGGCAAATATAATGATTATTTCGAGGCGCGTACGTTTGTAATTGATTATTTTTGTGTATTACCCTTGATAAACGGCTATGGAACCATTGAATCAGGTGCAGGGAACCATTGTGGACACTCAATCGCGCAGAATGTTTCGTGGGACTGTGTGGTTTGACACGCATATCCGCTCGGTAGTCGAAGAGGACTGTCCGGGCGACAGATTTATTCTGCCCGGCCTGGTGGACGCTCATGTGCATGTGGAAAGCTCTCTCCTCCCTCCTTCAGAGTTTGCCCGACTGGCCGTACGGCACGGTACGGTTGCCGTGGTTTCTGACCCGCACGAAATAGCCAATGTGATGGGTGTTGAGGGCATCCGTTTTTTGATTGAGAATGCCCGGGATGCAGATGTGCGGTTTTTGTTCGGGGCTCCTTCCTGTGTGCCTGCCACCCCTTTTGAAACCTCCGGGGCTTCTGTTTCGGCTTTGGATATTGAAGATTTGTTTCGTGAAGGGCTTGCCGGTTATCTCTCCGAAGTGATGAATTTCCCCGGAGTGCTCCATGCCGATGTGGAGTTGATGCAGAAGATTCAGATCGCCCACAAGTACAACGTACCTCTGGACGGTCATGCCCCCGGTTTGCGTGGCTCCGGTCTGGCTCAATATGTTGCTGCGGGAATCTCCACAGATCACGAGTGTTTTCAACTGGATGAGGCGCGCGAAAAGGCCCGTTTGGGGATGCACATTCTCATTCGCGAAGGCAGTGCCTCGGCAAATTTTGAGGAATTGATACCCCTTTTGGCCGAATATCCCCGTCAGGTGATGTTTTGTACCGACGACCTGCATCCCGACGACCTGATGAAGGGACACATCAACAGGATGGTAGCCAGAGCTTTGGCAAAGGGATACGATCTATACGACACCTTGGATGCCGCTTCCCGGAATCCCGCCCTTCATTACGGACTCCCTCCTGCCCTGCTTCGCGTCGGAGACCCTGCCGACTTCCTCCTTGCCGAGGGGTTGGAAAACATGAAAGTTTTGCAGACATACCGGGACGGCCGCCTGGTGTGGAACGGCTGCCCTGCCTCCCAGAGGCAGATTGCACCGCTCGGGGAGTTGCCCAACCGTTTTCATGCCCGTGAACTTTGCCTTGAGGACCTGCGTGTTCCCAATATCGGCAAGCCTTTCAGGGCAATCGGAGCCATTGATGGGAGCCTGATTACCCGTTCTCTGGAATTCCCCAGCCCAGGGGATGTGCCTGAGATCGTGTCACAACCCGGCCAGGACCTGGTTAAGATATTGGTTTTGAATCGTTATCGGCCCTCTGCTCCGGCGGTAGGGTTTATTTCCGGAACTGGCATCAGGAAGGGAGCGCTGGCTGCCTCGGTGGCCCACGATTCCCACAACATCGTTGCCATGGGGGCCGATGACCAGTCTCTGGTAAGGGTGGTGAACGCCCTGGTGAGGCAGCGGGGAGGCATCGCGGTGTGCTGCGATGACCTGAAGGTGTTGCCACTCCCGGTCGCTGGCCTGATGTCAGCATGGTCCGGGGAAGAAACCTCCGCGATGTATTCTGCCTTGCAATCCGTCGCACGCGGCACGGGATGTTCCCTCTCCGCTCCTTTTATGACCCTTTCGTTCATGTCGTTGCTGGTAATCCCCGAACTCAAGCTCAGCGACCGGGGGCTTTTTCATGTAGGGACCTTCTCTCCCATCCCATTGTATGTGTAGATGGATGTGAATCATCAGCATTTAAGATCCCTCGCTGCCTCGCTGCCGGCCTTGCCCGGAGTGTATCAGTTTCACAACCAGGAGGGTGATATACTTTATGTGGGAAAGGCCAAGAGCCTCCGCTCGCGGGTTAGTTCCTACTTCCGAAACACAGGCCTGCCGCCCAAGGTGACCGCCATGGTGCGCAAGATTTTTGATATTCGTTATACGGTGGTGGATTCAGAGTCGGATGCCCTGCTTCTGGAGAACAACCTCATCAAGAAATACCAGCCTCGCTACAATATTCTGCTCCGGGACGACAAATCCTATCCCTGGATATGTATTCCTGCAGAGCCGTTCCCCCGGGTTTATGCCATGCGGAATCCTGTGGCAGACGGCTCCCGGTATTTCGGCCCTTATACTGCCGTTTCCTCCATGAAAGCCTTGCTGGAGCTTATCCGGCAGTTGTTTCCCGTCCGCACCTGTACCCTCAACCTTTCTGATTCCCAGATTCTTCAGGGGAAATACAAAGTGTGTCTGGAGTACCATCTGGGCAATTGCAAGGCTCCGTGTGTGGGGTTACAGACACGGGAGGAGTATGACCGGAATATAGAACAGATTGTGCACATCCTTGAGGGCCACACGGCGCAGGTTTTGAATTATCTTAAATCCGAGATGTCCGCGCTGGCATCCGGCTACAAGTTCGAACAAGCGCAGGGAATTAAGAAAAAACTCCAGCTTTTGGAGAAATTCCACAGCCGCTCCCTGGTGGTCAACCCCTCGGTGAGTGATGTAGATGTGTATTCCTATGCGGACGATCCGGAGTCAGCTTATGTGCATTACCTGAGGATTGTTTCCGGGGCGGTGGTTCAGGCTCATGCCCTCCAGATGGTCAAGCGGCTGGAGGAGCAGCCCGGGGACTTGCTGGCATACGCCATTGTGGAGATTCGGGAGCGTTGCCGCAGCAACTCACAGAGGATCCTGGTCCCGTTCCTGCCATCCCTGAGCCTTCCCGGAGTCCGCATTTCGGTGCCCAGAATAGGGGACAACAAGAAATTGCTGGAATTGTCTGAAAAGAATGTGTGGATGTTTCGGGCCGATCGTCGGAAACAAACCGAAAAAACCGATCCGGAACGCCATTCCCGTCGCATTCTGGAAACCTTGCAGGCCGATCTGAACTTGCCGGAGATGCCGGTTTATATGGAGTGTTTTGACAACTCGAATATCCAGGGGACCCACCCGGTGTCCTCCTGCGTGGTATTCCGCAATGCACGGCCTTCCAGAAAAGAATACAGACATTTCAACGTACGTACGGTTGAAGGGCCCAGTGACTTCGACACCATGCGCGAAGTAATCCACCGGCGCTATCAGAGCCTGCTTTCCGAAGGAGCGCCCCTGCCCCAGCTCATTGTTGTGGATGGAGGCAAACCCCAGCTGACGGCTGCACTTCAAAGCCTCCAGGCTCTGGGGCTGGAGGGGCGTATTCCGGTCATTGGCATTGCCAAAAAGCTCGAAGAGATATTCATCCCGCATGACCCCCTGCCGCTGTATCTCAACAAGAAATCCGAGAGCCTCAAACTCATTCAGGCGATGCGCGATGAGGCACACCGTTTTGGGATTACCCACCACCGAAACCGGCGGTCGCGTTCCATGACACACTCACAATTGTCCGACATTCCGGGCATAGGGCCCCGGACCATGGAGACTTTACTGGCCGAACTGGGCTCTGTGGCCCAAATCAGGGCTGCCGGTGCGGATCAACTTACCGCCTTGGTAGGCAAATCAAGAGCTGACCGAATCCTTCGGTTTTTTGGCGCGCAAGGCTCCGGACTCGGCGAGGATGGAGGTGCATAGGAGCACTACCAACAGGACAGAACCTGCGAGGGCAATCCGCTCACCCATAAAATAGTGCATGGGTTTGAACCGAAACACAATCTGGTGGTTTCCTGCAGGGACAATCATGGCCCTGAGGATGTAGTTGGCCCGGAAGTGGGGAGCCTCCTCCCCGTCCAGATAGGCTTTCCAACCTTCAGGATAATAGATCTCAGAAAACACAACGCATTCGGGATTCTTACTTGTAAAAGAATAAGTTAGTTCGTTGGGCTGGTATGAGGTGAGCTGTACGGATGCCGTAGAATCGGCATTGGGCGAGAAGCCTTGCAGATTCTGAGCAAACCGGCGGTCCACCACGGCTTGAACAGCCGGGTTGAGGTTCGTCAGTGCAGCCATCTCCTGGTCAGCATTGTCCGCCATCAACAGGGTGTCCACCGTCCAGGCGGCGCCCAGGGCACCCGGGTTTCGGCTGGCAACCGGGTTCCCCTGTTCGTCGGGAACAATCAGGTATTTGGTGTTCAGCATGTTCAAAACCCCCATGTTGTTTTTCGCAATCTGGTGCTCAATAATTTCCTGGAACCTTTCCATCTTGGCTCCGTGGTAGCCTCCGATGGATTTGTGAAAATAGGAGGTGGTGGCATCGTTGAACGGGTCCACTGTCAGGTTCAGAACCCGGTAGTTTGGATCTTTGTCCTGAAGAATCTGCAGATCGGCAGCCGTTGCCTTTATGGGCTCGCGCACTTCCCTGCGGGTTACGAAATGATCATTGTTGATGTAGCGCTTGTTGACTGGCCACATATCTGCCAGGGCAAGCAGGCTCAGCAGCACACACACATGGCCGGCCTTGATTTTGTTTTTGAAAAATGCCCACAGCAAGCCGGCCGTGAGGGCCACAAAGATCAGGGAGCGCAGAGCATCGTTCCGCAGCAGCGACTGACGGTCGGCATGCAGGGCTGCTGTCAGCCACTCGGGAAGCCCCGAGTCCATGGGAGATTCAAACGAGAAAAAGGCCCCCGGGAGCAGGGTAAAGAACAGGGCAAAGCCTCCGGCAATCCCCAGAGCATAGGTCAGGGCTTTCTTTTTCTGTTCCGGAGTGCTCTCACCCGCGATCCATTCCTTCAGCGCCAGAATACCCAGAAGCGGAATGGTCAGTTCCGCGATGACCAGAATCATCGAAACCACCCTGAATTTGTTGTACAAGGGGAAATAGTTGATAAACCATTCCGAAAGAAACAGAAAATTGCGGCCCCAAGCCAGCAGCACGGCAAGTAGTGTCAGACCGGCCAGCCACCACTTGACGGGCCCCCGCAGCAGAAAGAGCCCCAGAACAAACAGAAACACGGCCACGGCCCCTATATAGACCGGGCCGGCCGTCTGACGCTGGTCGCCCCAGTAAAGATACATCTGTTGGATGAGCGTTTGCGCCTGTGCCCTCGGGAAGCCCTGGCGGGTGAGGGCCTGATAGGATTCAGAGTCTGTATCCAGAGCGCCAACGGAAGGCCCTCCCATAAAATGCGGGATGAATAGATTGAAGATCTCAGCGATCCCGTAGCTGTAGTCATTGAGAATGTAGGTTTTGTCCAGCCCGCTGGTCTTGTCTTCCTGACCTGCGGTTAGTTCCGATTTGCCTCGGGTGGAGTAGGGGGTGTACTCCATGGTGAGGAGGATGTTGGTGATGTTCATGCTGATGGCCAGTGCAGCCGCGACAATAAGCATCCCGGAAGCTTTCAGAAAGTGCGCCCAGGTTTTGTGCCTGAAGGTCCCCCACAACTGAAATACACCCCACACAGCCAGAATCCAGGCGGTATAGTAGGTAACCTGCAGGTGGTTGGCATACAACTGTGCGGCAAAGGCGGTCCCGAAAATCATACTCCCCAGCAGTATCTTGCGGCGATAGGCCAGAAACACTCCCCCAATCATGGGTGCCATAAAGGCCAGGGCCAGCATCTTGGTGTTGTGTCCCACACCCGAGATGATGAAGAAATAGGTGGAAAAACTATACAGCAGGGCTCCGGCAAAACTCATCCAGGCGCTGAGCCCAAAGCACAGGAACATAACATAGCTTCCGACCAGGGTGATGAGCAGATAGCGGGCGGGTACCCGGATGTTAATCCCGGTCCAGCGGGCAATGTGGGCAGACCAGTTGTTGGGATACATCACCGAAATCATGTAGGCAGGCATTCCGCCGAAGGTCGAATTGGTCCACAGGGCTTCCTCCCCGGTGCGATCCCGGAAGTCGTAGATTTCCTTTGCCATGCCCCGGTGCTGGACAATGTCCTGTTGCCTGAGGCCCTTGCCTTCGAGGACAGGGCTGTAATAGGACAGAGAGATCACGACAAAAGCCGCCAGCGCGAGCAGGTGGGGCAGTAATTTTTTCAGGAGACTCATGGCCTGCAGTATGATAAGTTGAGGTACAAACCTACATGTTTTCGCGAAGAATCCCAAAGGGAGAATACCCCTGCTCCGTGTGGGGTGTCATGGAAGGATATTTTGGCCCTGAGCTTTGGGCTTTTGGCCTGAATCTTGTACTTTCGCCCAAAATTTATGTCATGGCACACGATATCAAAAAAGTACTGCTCATGATCCTGGATGGCTGGGGTATCGGGAACCACACTTCCTCGGACATCATCTTTCAGGCTCATACCCCCAATATGGACGCACTTACGGCCTCTAATCCACATGCCCAGTTGCTGGCTTGTGGCCGCAGCGTGGGACTCCCCGACGGAGTGATGGGAAACTCCGAGGTAGGACACCTCAACATAGGTGCCGGACGAGTCCTCTATCAGGATTTGGTCAAGATCAATCTGGCCTGTGAAGATGGCAGCATTGCTCAGAATCCTGCCCTGACGGAGGCATTTTCTTATGCCCGGGATAAGGGTAAAGCCGTTCATCTGATTGGTTTGGTCTCCGACGGCGGGGTACATTCCATGGACACGCATATGTACAAACTTTGCGATGTGGCTACCGATTTCGGACTTCAAAAGGTGTTTGTCCACGCCATCACCGATGGCCGGGATACGGACCCCAGGAGCGGAGAGGGCTTTGTGTCTGCTCTTGCAGAACACCTCAAGAAAACGACCGCCCGCATCGCCTCGGTGGTTGGCCGGTACTATGCCATGGATCGGGACAAACGCTGGGAACGGGTGAAGAAGGCCTATGACCTGTTTGTTTCCGGTGAGGGAACCGCTTTTGAGGATGCTGTGGAAGCAGTCCGTGCTTCCTATGCTGCGGAGGTAACCGATGAGTTCATACTCCCTGTGGTGATTACCGAGAACGGTCGTCCGGTAGGACTGATTCAGGAGGGGGATGTGGTCATCTGTGTCAATTACCGTACGGACAGGCTTCGTGAGATTACTGTGGTGCTGTCCCAGAAAGATATGCCGGAACTGGGCATGAAGACGCTGCCGCTGCAGTATTATACCATGACCCGTTATGATGACTCCTTCAAGGGAGTGCGGATTATCTTCGATAAGGACAATGTGTCCAATACGCTTGGGGAGGTTGTTTCCTGTGCCGGATTGAAGCAGATACGGATTGCCGAAACGGAAAAATATGCCCATGTGACATTTTTCTTCTCCGGAGGCAGGGAAACCGAGTTCGAAGGTGAAAAGCGAATCATGATTCCCTCACCCAGGGTGGCCACCTACGACCTGAAACCCGAGATGAGTGCTCCTGAGGTCGCGGATGCGCTCGTCCCGGAACTCGACAAGCAGGAAGCGTCGTTTGTGTGTCTCAATTTTGCCAACGGTGATATGGTGGGACACACCGGAATCCGTCAGGCGATCACCCGTGCCGTGGAAACTGTAGATGCCTGTGTGGGCAAGGTCGTTGAAGCCGCCCGTCGCAACGGCTATGAGGTGGTGATCATTGCCGATCACGGGAATGCCGATTATATTGAAAACGAAGATGGTTCTCCCAACACGGCCCATTCTCTGAATCC
>DFUR01000007.1 GCA_002380425.1 Bacteroidales bacterium UBA4181 | reverse complement strand
TGAATCGGTATATGAGTTTGATACATTATACAAAGGTATCGCTTTTGCCGACAGGGAGAAATAAAATCTCACTATTTTTGCGCCGCCCGGAACGGGATCCGGGCCTTTATTGTACGTAGTATGTGGGTTGTCTGGGTGCTTCTTTCAGCTTTCTTCCTGGGGTATTATGATGTGTTGAAAAAGCAGGCATTGCACCACAACCCCGTCTTGCCCGTATTGTTCTATTCCACCGTTTTCGGAGCTTTGTTCTGCGTTCCGGTACTGGTCCTGTCCCGTCTTTTCCCCGATTGTGCGGGTCAGGTGTGGTTTGTGCCCCGCGTGGATCTGACTACCCACGGGTATCTGTTCCTGAAATCCGTTCTGGTGGCTTCTTCATGGATTCTGTCCTATTATGCCATGAAGTACCTGCCCATCACCGTGGAAACTTCCGTGAAATCCACCGGCCCCGTGTGGACGGTGCTGGGGGCTGTGCTGTTCATGGGTGAGCGTCTGAATCTGTGGCAATGGGCAGGAATGGCAGTGAGTCTGGTCTTTTTCTGGCTGTTTTCACAGGCATCCGGTAGCGAAGGTATTTCTTTCAAAAAAAATAGATGGGTGTTGTGTCTAATGGGGGGTACCTTGCTGGGGGCGCTGAGTGGTTTGTATGATAAGTTTCTGACTCAGAGATTTGATCATATGGCTATCCTGGTGTATTATTCCATCTATCTGGTTCCGGTGTTGCTGCCCTTTTTGATGGGACTGTGGTATTTCGCTTCAGGGCGGCGCCCTTTTATGTTTCGGGGTAGTATTGTTTTTATTGGAATAGCTTTGGTGTTATCCGATTTTTTATACTTTTACGCCTTGTCGGATTCCAATGCCCTGATTTCGGTGGTTACGGCTCTGCGCAGGGCCAGTGTGCTGGTTCCATTCGCTGCCGGAGTGTTGCTTTTCAAGGATAAGAATCTGTGGATCAAGGGTTGGCTGCTTTTGGGGATGATGGTGGGGGTTGTGGTATTGATGGTGGGGTCATAGGCGTGCAACTATATTTTTTGGTCTGATTTTTGTGGTACGTTGCAATAGCGTATTAAATCCAATCTTGTGCGCATGAGGCATTACTTGCATTTGACTTTTTTGGTTTTTCTGATACTCCTTTCCTGTAATGAACAGGAATCATCGGTGATTACTTACGACGTACAGAAATCGGACTATGTAGATTTTGTAGAGATTGTTGGGACGATTCAGGCCGTTCGTTCCACTAGCGTGAAGGTGCCTCCCCAGGCAGAAAAGATTGTCTGGCTGATACCCGAGGGCACTATGGTGCAGGCAGGGGATACTCTGGCCCGGTTTTCTTCCACCGCGCTGGAGTCCAACCTGGAAACCCTTCGGAATAATCTGGAAGAGCAAAAACTTACGGTTCCGGCTACGGAAATGTCCACTCAGAACAGCATAGCCACCATAAATGAAAATCTTGAAATGTTGGATATGGATCTGGCTTTCAAAAAGCTGGATTCAGTTCGCCGGCCCTTCATGACTCCACTGGAGCAGAAAGTTTATGATATGACACATGCTCAGGATATGGCTGCCATGGAAAGAAGAAAAAAACAGCTGCAGGCGAATTTGGTTTCGCTCAACAGCAGGATGGTTTCCGTGCGGGCGAACATTTCGCGTATGGAGGATCGTATCCGGAATGAAGAGCAGAGGCTGCGCAGGATGGCGGTGGTGTCTCCCCATTCAGGGGTGGTGCAACACGTTGAGCGAGAGTATTCTATGTCCAGAAGTATGTCCACGGTTTCCCGTCAGGGTGGAACAGACTACATCACCAGAGAGACATCTGCTTATGATGCCCAGGTACTTAAGGAGGGCACTGAGGTATATTCCGGTGAGACGGTATTGAATATTCCGGACCTGTCACAGGTACGCATCCGGCTACTGATGCCGGAGGTGGACTACCGCAAGGTTGAGGCCGACCAAAAGGTGTTTATCTCGGTGGATGCTTCCGGGGGGATCCAAACAACAGGATTTGTGGAGAAAAAAACCCTGACCACTGGAAGTCCCCGGGGGCAGAGAGATGGTTCCCAGGTGAAGCAGTATGAAGTTCTGGTAAGCGTGGACAGTTGTCATCTCTTGATGAAGCCAGGGACCAGTGCGCGGTGTCGGATTATGGTGCATGATGTGCTCGATACCATTGTGGTGCCCTCTGTGGCCTTGTTTACCCGGGATAGTGTCAAAGTAGTGTATGTGTCAGAGGGGAAGGAGTTCCGCCCTGTGCCGGTGGAAACAGGTCCTTCAAATAGTTCCCGCTCCATCGTTGTCAAGGGCCTTTCAGTCGGTCAAACCATTGCCCTGATGGAACCGCCCGAACGGGACATTATCCCGGTGGTGTTGCCTCGTCCTGTGCGGAAGCCGGTTTCTGCTGCTGATTCGATCCAGCCAGATTCTTCCAAAATTGATTCTTTTGCTCAGCCTATACCTTCCAATTAATCGAATATGAAGTATTTTAAGTTGTTATTGTTGTGTATCCCCGTATTGTCCTGTGTTCAACAGGAGACAACCGAAACCCCGGTGGCGGAGGTCAGGCGGGGGGTGTTTACAGAGGAAATCACAGAGGAGGGCGAGATTCGGGCTCTGAACTCTACGGTGATTTCGGTGCCGCGGAATACCGGGATTAGCAATTTCCGCATTGTGAAGATTGTCCGGGATGGCAGTGAGGTAGAGCAGGGAGACACCCTTGTGTGGTTTGACCCTCAGGAAACTCAGAGATTAATTGAGAACAACGAAGAGTTGGTGGAACGCAACCGAGCAGAACTTGAAGAGTTGATTCAGTCGCAGATTTCTGAGATTCAGGAAGCTGAGGCCAACCTGGAGTCTCAGCGGATTTCCTTTGAGATATCAAAGCTTCGGACGGAGCTGACCAGCTACGAGCCGGAGATAACCCGTATGGAGAAGAGTCTGAACCTAAAGTCGAGCGAGCAGGCTCTGGAACGAGCCCGATTGTCGATCGAGAACACCAAGAAACTGAATTTAGAGAACCTGACTCAGAAACAAGGAACCGTAGCCCAATATGAGCGGCGGTTACAGGATGCCCTCAATATGGCTCAGAATATGTGTATTCTGAGTCCTTCCCCCGGTATTGCCATGGTGCGTTCCGGCAGGACGGTGGGGACCAATATTTACCAGGGAAATGCGCTGATTGACCTGCCTGATCTCTCTGTGATGACGGCCAATCTGAATATTAATGAGGTGGACGTGGCCAAACTGCAGGTGGGCCAGCGGGCCACCATCCGGCCGGATGCCTACTCGGATACCGTTTTTAAGGGTGAAGTGTATTCCATTGCCAATCTGGCACAGAACAAGGACTATCGCAGCGGGATGAAGGTGTTCCCGGTGGTGGTGAAGATAGAAGGCCGTAACCGGCAGTTGTTGCCCGGCCTGACGGTGAGTTGCAAGATTGTGATCAGTGAGCAGCCCGATGTGCTCTATATTCCCATCGAAGCGGTGTTCAAGGACGAAATGGGGGAATATGTATATGTGAAGGTGCGTTCTAACTTCAAGAGACGGGAGGTGAAAATCGGGGCCCAGAATACCGACTTTGCCGTGGTGCTCGAGGGCCTTGAGGAGGGGGACAAACTGGCTCTGGCCGATCCCTTCCTGAACGTGCAGGAGGCGGCACAGAAGAATGGCAACGGGAACACTGGCAAAGCATCATCCACCAAAAACTGATAAGGCAATGTTTTCGATAGATACAAGGATATGGATGCGCCATTGCCCGGACTCAGTCCGTGCAGGGCTTGTTGCTGTGGCCACTGCCCTGCTCGCGGGTGCCTGTGCCTGTTCGGGTCCTGAGGGTGAATTTACAGTGAAGGAAGGACCCTTTTTGCAGTCGGTGGTGGAGAAGGGGGAACTGCAAGCCATCGAGGTTTCGAGCGTAATGCCCCCACAACTCAGCTATACCTCCCAGTTAAAGATTGTATGGATGGTGGAGCATGGGCAGATGGTGCATAAAGGAGACACTCTGGTCCGGTTTGATCCCTCCTCGACATTGAAAGAGATTGAAAACCAAGAAGGTCTGGTGAGTAGTGCCGAGGTTGCGCTGCGGCGCAGGGACCTGAACGATGAGACTGCCATGCTGAATGCGGAGGGCCGTTTGGAACGCCAGAAAGGCTCCTTTGAGTTGAGTAAATTACAGCTGGACCGGGCTCAGTTTGACAGTGAGAATAAGAAGAAGATCGCAGAACTCCAGTTTCGTCAGGCAACCATGCAGTTGGAACGTGAGGAGCGTGCTTTGGAGCGTTTGCCTCGCACCCAGAAGTTTGCCCGTCTGTCTCAGGATTTGCTGCTCAAGAAGCGGCAGGGTTATGTGCAAAAAGCCATTGGCGAACTGGATAAACTGGTGCTGGTGGCTCCATCCGACGGATTGATGCAGGTGGCCAACCGGCCCGGAACAGATTACCCCTACAAGGAAGGGGATGAGGTGCCCTCGGGATATACCGCTGTGGCTACCATTCCTAATGTTTCCCAGATGAAGGTGGCTTCCTCCGTCCGGGAGGTAGATTTTACCAAGATAGGGATTGGCACAAAGGTGCTGGTGCGCCTGGATGCGCTCCCGAGTGTTTCATTTAACGGTGAGGTTAGCTATATCAGCAAAATCTGTGTGGACCGGGGCAATGGCGCCAAATCGTTCGATGTGGAAGTGATTGTTCGGGACAGGGATCCCCGGTTGAAACCCGGAATGTCAGTGAGTTGCGAATACATCGTGTATGAGTCTCAGAAAGATCTTTTTGTGCCCAGCAATTGTCTGCTGTCCACGGACTCTGTGGACTATGTATATCTGCTCCGCAGAAACCGTCCCAGGAGGGTGGAGGTGAAGGCCGGAGCCTCCAACAACCATTTCACTGTGGTTCAGGGTGAACTGGAGGCCGGACAGGCACTGGTTCCCATCGAAGAGGTTATTCATCAATAAACGTAAGGGTATGCAATTCAAGGAAAATGTTCAGGTGGCCGTATTGGGCCTGATCGATCATAAGTTCCGGTCGTTCCTGACCATGTTGGGGATCATCTTCGGAACAGCTTCGGTGATTGCCATGGTGTCCATTGGTAATGGGGCCAAGGAACAAGCTATTGCCAAATACCAGGATCTGGGCGTCGGCAATGTGATTGTCCGGGACAAGGATTTGTCTAACGAAGAATTGGCTGAGGCGCGGAAGAATTTTTCGAGGGGTTTGTCTATGGACGATGCTGCGACCATTCGTGAGGTGGTCCCCGGAGTGGTCATGGTGGCCCCTCAGGCGGAAGAGAAAATGACGGCCTATTACGGGGATCGTTCGTCTAAAGGCACGGTCATCGGGGTTACTCCTGAGGTGACGGATATTCTTAATTACAGTGCAGAAAAGGGTCTGTTTATCAATCAGGACCATTGTGACCGCACTTTGCGGGTGTGTGTCCTGGGAGCTACGGTTGCCCGTGATTTGTTCCGATATGAGGACCCGCTCAAACAGCAGGTGAAGTTGGGTGACCAGTGGTTTGAGGTGGTTGGGGTGATGCAGAGCAAGGCCCTGTTTACCGAGACGGTCGGGGAGCTGGCGGCGAGGGACCTCAACAGTGATATCTACATCCCGCTTTCGACGTTCACCCAGCGGATTCCCAGGTCCAACAATCTGGGGAGCGAACTCCGCCAGGTCACGGTCAAACTGCAGAGCTCTTCCATCTTGCTGCCATCGGCCGCCTTGATCAGAAATATCGTGAACCGGCACCATTTCAACAATGATGATTTCAGTGTGATTGTTCCTTATGAGCTCATGAAGCAGGAGGAGCGGGAGAGCCGCATCTACAATCTGCTGCTTGCCTCCATCGCGGCCATTTCCCTGCTGGTCGGGGGTATCGGGATCATGAACATCATGCTGGCTTCGGTGCTGGAGCGTACCAGCGAGATTGGAATCCGTCGGGCCATCGGAGGCAGAAAGGCCGATATTATGGGGCAGTTTGTTACCGAGGCCATTGCCATTAGTATCACCGGCGGGATTATCGGGGTGTTGCTGGGTATTTCCTTCTCTTTGGGCATCTCCTGGTTCACCGATGTGCATACCTCGCTTACCCTGTACTCGGTCTTTCTGGCCTTCGGGTTTTCCGTGCTGGTGGGGATTACCTTCGGGTATCTACCGGCCAAGCAGGCTGCCAATCTGAATCCCATTGATTCCATCCGTCACGAATAAAAATTTTGGAGTATGTTAATTGATATTCAGGGTTTAACCAAGGTATATCTTTTGGGGCAGATTCAGGTGAACGCGCTTGCCGGGGTGGATCTGCGCATCGAAAAAAATGAATTTCTGGCGGTCATGGGCCCGTCCGGTTCCGGGAAGTCCACCCTCATGAATGTCCTGGGGTGTCTGGATGCGCCGACTTCTGGACGCTATCTGCTCGACGGGGTGGATGTTTCCCACTTTAATGATGATGAAATGTCTGCCATCCGGAACAAGCACATCGGGTTCATCTTTCAGTCTTTCAATCTGTTGCCGCGGATGAGTGCTCTGCATAATGTGGCCCTGCCCCTGATGTATGCCGGAGTGGAACCGTCCAAACGCCAGGAAATGGCCATGAGGGCACTCGAGCAGGTGGGCCTTGCTGACCGGATGCATCATAAGCCAAATGAGTTGTCCGGTGGACAGAAGCAGCGGGTTTCTATTGCCCGCGCCCTCGTGAATAATCCCGGGCTGATTCTGGCCGATGAGCCTACCGGAGCTCTGGACTCCAAAAGCGGCGACGAGATTATGGATATCTTCAGGACATTGCACGACCGTGGCCATACCATCGTGGTGATTACCCACGAGAAGGACATTGCGGTCCAGACCAACCGGATTATTTTTATCAAGGACGGGCTTATTCAAAGTGATGCCCCGGTGCCTCATTAATCTCATTTGAACATGAAAAATCTTCTTACTATGCGCGTTATAAAATATTTTCCTGCCCTGCTCTTCTCGGGCATCCTCATTTCCAGTACTGCTGCTCAGCAGGCTCCTGTTCTGCGACCAGTACATGAACTGGACCTGCGAACCTGTCTGAATCTGGCTAAGGAGCAAAGCCGGGAGATGCGGCTGCTCCGCCTGAGGAAAGAAGCCGCGGATTTTAACCTGAAAGCTACCTTGCGGGGATACCGTACCAATGTGGATTTGTCCCTGACCCTGCCCAGCTACACCGAAACCATACGGCAGTTTGAGGACAGTCAGGGTATTTCTTACTATCCGGTAAAGCAAAATGCGGTGAGCGGGGCGCTGACCCTGAGCCAGCCCTTGCCTACCGATGGGTCCATATCGCTGACGGCCAGGGCATCCAATACCGATGACTTGTACGATGACAGCCGTAACCTCACGGTTTCCTCCCGGATTGAACTGAGGCAGCCCATCGCGGCCATCTGGGGATACAACCAGTTCCAGATCAACCTGCGAAATGCGAAGCTGAACTATGAGACGACTTCGAAATCGCTAATCCGTGCCGAACTGGATCTGGAGTACCGGGTGTCTCAGGAATTCTTTGGGGTGATTCAGTTGAAGGAGCGGATGAAGATTGCCCAGATGACATTCAAGAACCAGCAGTCAGCTTACAATATTGCCCGCAGTAAGTATCAGGCCGGTATTATCGGGGAGGTGGATGCGCTGCAGATGGAGGTAGATTATGCCCAGGCCCAGAACGACCTGGACCTGGCCCATGTGAATTATGCCGATCGGATGGAGACGCTCAAACAACTCTTGGGCATCCCGATGGGGGACAGTATTGTGGTCAATGATGAGATGAAACTGGAGGTAGTGGATGTTGATGAGGAACAGGCGGTGGAGTTGGCCATGAAGAACCGGCTGGAACTTCGCCAGAATGAGATCAGCATGGAGCAGCAGCGTATGTCTATCCGGCAGAGGAAGGCCGCCGGGATGATCAGCGGGAATATTGCGGTTTCGTATAACTTCTCGGGGGTGGACCGGAGTTTCCGCGAAGCCGAGTCTTTGTCCACGACCTTCCGGGACAGTTGGGACAATATGATTGACCGCAAGGGTGCGCTTGGTGCCTCGGTTTCGCTGAGTGTTCCCCTCCTGGACTGGGGCGCCAACCGGGCCCGGGTTCGGGCTGCCGAAAATCAGCTGGTGCAGCAGCAGGTTCAGGATGAGACCGACAGGATTTCAATTGAAAGGGATATCCGTTCATCGGTGTCGGAACTCCAACGCTCCCTGCGGAGTTTCGTGATCATGGAGAAGAACATTGAGATTGCTGAGAAGAGTTTTGCCATTTCTATGGAGCGCTATTCCAATGGGGATATCAGCAGTGAGGATATTGCCAGCGCGCGGGTGCGCCTCAATAGTGTGTATATTAACCGCCTTTCAGCCTATATTAACTATAAACTAATGCTTTCTGACCTTGCACGCAAGACCTTCTTTGATTTTGAGAAGGGGATTTCATTATTGGAGCCTGTTTCGGAAAAAAACTAACGAACGTAAATCAGGAGAGATGTGAGTGAAAGCGGGCGTTCCGGACCAACCGGGAAGCCCGTCTTTCTTTTTTTTGTTCTTTGTTGAGATAACACCCCAAAAAGTTTGTTACCTTTGGAGATAACATTTTGTCGATGGCAAGGGAGATTGTTTTCTACGGTCATTATTTTCTTGACTTCTATTCTTCCTTGGATGATAAAGTTAAGGAGAAAGTGAAATATGTTCTGGAACTGATAAAGCAGGTGGATCGGGTGCCTGAAAAGTTTCTGGCTCCCATTGTCGGTTATGATGGATTGTTTGAGATTAGAGTTGAATATCAGTCAAATATATACCGAATCTTTTGCTGTTTTGACCAAGGTAGATTGGTGGTATTGTTTAATGGTTTTCAAAAGAAATCTCAGAAGACTCCAAGAATTGAGATAGATCGTGCAATGCGGTTGAAGTTTGAATATTTTAATACTGAGTTGAAATGAAAAGGGTTGATTACAAAAATATTAAGAATTTTGATGAGTTGATAGAGCTTGAGCACGGTAAGATTGGAACCGAGAGCCGTAACGAATACGCTGAGCGCACACAGATGTTTATTGTCAGTGAGATGTTAAAGGATGCCCGTTTAAGGGCTAACCTAACACAGGAACAATTGGCTGAAAGAGCTGGGACCAAGAAAAGCTATATTTCCAAGGTGGAGAATGGCAAGGGCAACATTCAGCTTTCGACGCTGATCAGGATTTTCGAAAAGGGGCTTAACAAGAGGATAGGCTTGACTTTTTTGTGAAACCTGGGCCCCTAGTGATTTAAGGGCCTCAGGTCAGATGATGCGGTAGGCTGAGATGTTGGGGAGGCCCCGGAGAAATTCAGAAACGGACATTCTTTTTTTCCCTTCCATCTGAACTTCAGTCAGTGAGAGCCATCCGTCTCCGGTGGCCACACGGAGGTATTTCTTTCCATCGGCATGTATGGTGCCGGGAAGAACATTCGCGCAGTTTACTGAAGGTTGCTGGCCTGGTGTCGGGACTTGGGCGCAGAGTGTTGAGGCTGCAGGGTAGGTGTCTGGTGCTTCGGCAGCATAAATCTTTAGGGTCAGTTGGTTGCCCGAGGGGGAAACCAGAGTGGTCCAGGCAGCAGGGTAGGGAGACAGGCCCCTAATGAGGTTGAAGATGGTGCGGGAGGGAAGGGACCAGGGAATACACCCGTCCTGCCGGAACAGTTTGGGCGCAGTGCGCAACGGGCCTTCTGTGGGAACTGCCTGTTGGTGCAATGGGGTGAGGGTGCCCAGGGACAGGGCCTCAACAGTGCGCAGAAGCAAACCGGCCCCAATGGTCATCAATTGGTCATGTAGGTGTCCGGCTGTGTCCTGCGGCCCAATGGGGACCTTTTGTTGCATCAGAATCTTCCCGGTGTCTATCTCTTTTTCGATAAGGAAGGTGGTTACTCCTGTTTGGATTTCTCCGTTGATGATGGCCCGGTGAATCGGGGCAGCCCCACGATATTGGGGCAACAGAGACGCATGCAGGTTTACGGTTCCCAGACCAGGCATGCTCCAAACTTCCTCAGGGAGCATGCGAAATGCCACAACTACAAAGAGATCGGCGTGGAATGCAGAAAGTTGGGTGAGGAAGCCCGGGTCTCTGAGTTTCTCAGGCTGCAGTATGTCTATCCCCAGAACTCGGGCACTCTTTTTAACAGCTGGTTCCTGCAGGATTTGTCCCCTGCCTGCAGGACGGTCCGGAGCTGTGACCACGGCCACAACCTGATGGTGGCTTGTGGCCAGTTCCTGTAAGGACGGCACGGCAAAGTCGGGCGTTCCCATAAAGACGATACGCAGAGGTTTCATGCTTTCCCGGGTGGTGATGTGACTATTCAGACTGTTTGCTGTTTCTTGCGGCAGGGCTTACTCCAAAGGACGGTTCCGGATGAGTTCCAGCGTGTGGCCCATCCGGTCGTGTTTGGTGCGGAGGTAGGCTTCGTTGTAGGGATTGGATTCGACTTCCAACGGCACATTCTCCACAATGTGGATTCCGTAGCCTTCCAAACCGGCCCGTTTCCGGGGGTTGTTGGTCATCAGCCGGATCTTGCCGAGCCCCAGTTCCCTCAGGATGCTGGCACCCACTCCGTAGTCCCTTTCGTCATCCTTGAACCCCAGGGCAATATTGGCCTCAACGGTGTCTTTGCCTTGTTCCTGGAGTTTGTAGGCGCTGATCTTGTTAAACAGGCCGATGCCCCGGCCTTCCTGGTTGAGGTACACCACAACCCCCTTGCCTTCTTTTTCGATGGTTCTGAGCGCCTGATGTAACTGTGGGCCGCAGTCGCACCGGTAAGAGCCCAGGATGTCTCCGGTGATGCACGAGGAATGAACCCGTACCAGCACAGGCTCGTCCCGGGTCCAGGTCCCTTTGATGATGGCCAGATGTTCCATCTCGTTGGAGAGCTGAACAAACGGTATGGCCTCAAAATCCCCGAACTTGGTGGGGAGCTTTACCCGTTCGCCTTTCTTGACGATGGAGTCAGACTGAAGCCGGTATTTGATAAGGTCTTCAATGCTGATGATGGGAAGATGGAATTTCTGCGCTATTTCCATTAGTTGGGGCAGACGGGCCATAGTGCCGTCTTCATTGATGATTTCTACCAGCACACCCCCAGGGCGGAGTCCGGCAAGATGGGCGAGGTCCACAGCAGCCTCGGTGTGCCCTGGGCGGCGCAATACTCCTTTGTTCTTGGCAATCAGGGGGAAGATATGGCCGGGGCGGGCCATATCCT
>DFUR01000078.1:1924-23136 GCA_002380425.1 Bacteroidales bacterium UBA4181 | reverse complement strand
ATCAAGGGAAGGAACGTGAAGTATTAAAAAATCTTGTCAATAGCTACCTGTATCGTGATATTTTAGCATTTTCGGATATCCGAAAACCAGAAGTCCTTGAAAAATTGTTGCAGGCCTTAGCATTGCAAATGGGGAACGAAGTAAATTTTAATGAGCTTTCTCAGCTAATAGGCATAAATAAGGTTACAGTTCAAAAATACATTGAAATTTTAGAGCAGGGATATATTGTATTCCGGTTGAATAGCTTTAGCCGAAACATAAGAAATGAGATTAAACAAAACAGAAAAATTTACTTCTATGACAATGGCATCAGGAATATGATAATTGGCAATTTTAATCAATTGGATTTAAGACAAGATAAAGGCGCTTTGTGGGAGAATTTTTTGGTGTCAGAACGGAGAAAACAAAACATTTATAAGGATACATTTGCAAAAATGTACTTTTGGAGAACAATACAGCAGCAGGAAGTTGATTTTGTGGAAGAAAACAATGGGAAAATCTTAGGGTTTGAATTTAAATGGAAGAATAGAAATGATAAATTACCCCAGAGTTTCATTGCGGCATACAATGCTGAGGGAAAGGTAATTCATAGAGAAAACTTCAGAGAATTTGTTAACATCTAAGGATTCCATCGTATTTCAGGAGGGGTACAGATTCGTTACCTCTGAGATAAGGGAGAAATTAAACAAACTATCTATCTATGTTCAGATGTTTATTGTCAGGCCTGATTATATGGCTCATGGGGTACTTTTCGCTGGCTGAGTGTGCCGATCTTCAGGGCAAGGTCAACGCAGTTTCCGGGAGTGCTGATCTTGTGGGCAAGGTTACCGCTATTCCCAAGGGGCTGGCCGTCCATTCCTTCTACACAAAGTATGTGGATGCTTCGGGGATTGTAGTGGTAGCGCCCGGGATGGTTCAGGACCAGGCCCTGCTTCGGGCCAAGCTCATTCTCGAAACCATGCTTTCCAAATGTCCCGAGGTTGCCAGGCAACTGGTATCCATCGGTAGCCGGATCATGATTGTCCCTGCCAGTGGGCAAGTGTGTGATTTGCCCGAGTATGCTTTTATGTGCCGCGATAGCACTCAGACAGCCTATTGGAACCGGCGTGCCCGCGGATTTGGCGGAGGTTTGCAGGACCCCAATGCAAGCTGCGGAGAAGAGAATTTATTGTGTCTGCCCGGGGATCGCTACGAGGGAGAGAACATCCTCATCCACGAGTTTGCCCACCTCATTCATCAGGCAGGCATCCTGCCTGTCAATCCGGGATTCAGGGAAGACCTGCGTAAAGCCTATCAGCACGCCAAAGATAGTCAGCTCTGGGAACGCACTTATGCCATGGAAAACGAATCGGAATACTTTGCCGAGGCAGTACAGTCCTTCTTCAATGCAAACCGATATTCCGAAACGCCCAATGGCATTCACAACAATGTCAACCGCAGAGAAAAACTCAAGGCGTACGACCCTGTGATCTACGAACTACTCCTACGATATTTCCCTGAGGACGCCCCCAACATTATCTGCAATATCGTCCATCCCTGATGACATTACCTGACCTATGCGTTTCAATGAACAATATGCTTAAATTATCCTGGAAACATATCTGGAGGAACGGATTTCCCTCTTTGATCAGTATCTTGGTGCTATCAACAGGGATGGCTCTGGTAGCCCTTATTCAGTTTTGGGTGGTGGACGAACTGAACTTCGACCGTTATCACGCCCAGATTGATCGTATTTATACAGTGTATGAGCATCAGGAACTCCCCAGCGGTGAGGCCCTTTATTCTCATCATACCCCGGGCCCGCTGGCCGGCTATTTAAAGGAACATGTCGCGGAGATCGAACAGGCCACCCGCTTTGCCATGCTCGATGAGAAGGTGCGTCTATCATGGCAGGGGCAGGAATATTTGGAAGGCCCCTTACTCTGTGCCGATACCAGCTTTTTCAAGGTATTCACCTTTCAGCTCCTTGAGGGCGATCTGAATGCCCTTGCCTCGCCGGACAAGATCATTATTACCGGCGATCTGGCGCGTACGCTCTTTGGAGATGAGCCGGCGATGGGCAAGCAGATTCAGTTGAACGGGGCTCCCGTCACGGTCGGCGCCGTGATCGCTCCTCCGGGAGAAAACTCAACCCTAAGATTTCAAGTACTCGTGCCCTCCGATTATTCTATGGTCTATGCCTTGCCCCAAAGCAGATGGAGCAGTAACTGGGCCAACACCTGCGTGTTGTTATCTCCGAGTGCCGACGTAGAGGCCCTCAGTGCCAAAATCGCCCCCCTGTGTCAGGAGATGGGTCAGAAATCCACCACACTGCACCTGTTCCCCTACAAGAACGAGCGGCTGTATTCTTATTCGGGGACGAATAACAGGGTGGTGTATGTGTGGCTCTTTCAGGCTATTGCATTGATTATTCTGATGCTCTCTTCCCTCACCTTCATCAATTATTCCATCGTCAAGGCAGATAAAAGACGGTTGGAGGTGGGCGTCCGCAAGGTATTGGGTGGTGATAAGACGCACATCTTCAAGCTGTTCCTGGAGGAACAGGGGATGATGATTTTGTTCAGCCTCATCCTTTGCATAGCCTTGGTTCTGTTACTTTTCCCCACTCTTGAGTCTTTATCCGGGAAGACGATTCTGTGGGAGCAGCTCCCTCTCGGCCACCTGTTCCTGACCATTGTGCTGCCAATCCTGATGATGCTGGCTGTTTCGATCGGTTATCCCGCCATGAGCCTGTCATCCGTTGCCCCGGTCACTGTCATGAAGAAGATTCCGGACATTCGCAGGGGAAAATCCGGGCTTCGTTCGATGCAGAATCTGGTGCATTTTGTGTTGTCCATCCTGCTGATTGGAGGCTCCCTGTTTCTGTCTCATCAGGTACACTTTATGACCCATTTCGACTTGGGATACGATCATGAAGGCCTTATTTACATTCGTCTGGAGGACTACTCCAAATACAATGGTTCGGCCGGGTATTCCTGTGATGAGATACAAAACAGTTTCGGTGACATTCCCGGCATTGAGTCCATAACCTTTGCCGATCAGATTCCCCTGTGGGGCGGCAATTCCTGGTGGGGGTATGAAATGTATGCCGATTACCGAAGCATGCCATCCAATCCGCTGACCAATCTGTGGGGAGGGAAATCCTCCTTTGATTACCAGTGGGAAGGGAAGGACCCGCAAGATAATGTGCTTATTTACAAGATGGAGGTAGGCCCAAATTTTCTTAAGACTATGGGAATCCGGCTTGCAGAGGGCCCCGTGGGTTTGGACTCAAAAGGGCCGATTCTGTTACTGAATCAGGAGGCCGTCAGAAGAATGGGAATTACCCAACCGGTGGGGAAAGCATTCATCGACCATTTTGGTGCTTCATCCATCAGTGGTATTGTTGAAGATTTCCATTTTGAATCCTTGCACAGCCAGATAGCTCCACTGGTGCTGTACAACATTACGGACAATATCCCCAATTACATCATCATGCGCATCCGCCCCGAACGGTACGCTCAAACCATTGAGGAGATCAAAAAACGTTGGGCTGAGGTATTACCGAACGAGAAACCCTGTGATATCGGGTCCTTTGATGATCGCATCGCCCAGATGTATGGTGATGAGATCAAGATCGCGAAGATGTTTCAATACCTCTCCATCCTCACTGTCCTTATTTCCTGTTTGGGCTTGTTCGGGATGGTGGCCCTTGCCATGGAAAACCGAACCCGGGAACTGTGTATCCGTATCATCAATGGAGCAAGAGCCGGCAACCTCATCTGGCTGCTCAACAAACAGTATCTGGGATATGTCACTCTGGCCATTCTTGTGGCGATGCCTATGTCCTGGTATTTTATGAGCCGATGGCTGGAATTCTTCGCCAACAAAGCGCCTCTCCGCTGGTGGATCTTCGCGCTCTCGACTCTGTTGTCTCTGTTCATCACCCTGATTACGGTAAGCTGGCTAAGTTGGAAGGGAGCCACGAAGAATCCGGTTGATGTTCTTCAAGGGGAATAATATTCTCTTGCCAGTGATTATTTAAATTGCATCAAATCTACCAACTGCGTGAAGTAGGCCACAGACCATATGTCCAGATCTTCAGGATTTCTGATAAATGGACGCACATCGGCTTTTACCATTCCGATATTTGTGTGTGCAATGAGTATGATTTGGAAATCAACTCATCGAAGATGGTCTTCCACAATGGGTATATCTACGGACTGCAATACCTGAAAAACGCCACAGGAGTACCCCTGAGGCTGGTCCGGTTTAAGATCACAAATCTATAGACTTCTGAATGGTCGCAGACGCTGTGTCCCTGGGGATCCTGAGAGTTCAAAGATTGATGAGTGTGTATTGCCGGGTGCCCAGACCGATTGCTTCAGCATGGTCTAACCCTGCTTCCCAGTTGGTGTCTGGGTGCAGGATGCGGAACTTGTCCTGTCCGGTGAGTGGTTCGTCCGGATGAGCCTCGTCCAGCATACTGCCCCTGAGTGCCGGAGCACTGGTGACCAAGTCGGCACAGGCCTGATCCAGTGCTACCGGGTCGAAGGAGGCTGCTATTCCAAGGTCCGGAATGATGGCAGCATCGTTGTGGTTCCAGCAGTCGCACTCTGGAGAAACATTCATGATAAAACTCAGATGGAAGTGTGGTTTCCCGAGCAGCACGGCCTGTGTGTATTCGGCAATCTTCCGGTTCAGATTCTCTGAGGTATCCCATTGCCCAAGGACTGCGCCCTGAAACTGGCACAGAGCAACGCACTGGCCGCATCCCACGCAGCGGGCGTAGTCTATCTCCGCCTTCCGGATGGTGTTGATCCGGACAGCGTCATGTGCGCAATATTTTACACAAACCCCACAGCCTGTGCAGTGTTCCAGGTCGATGACCGGCTGGGAGCCGGAGTGCAGCTCCATTTTCCCGGCTACACTGGCAGCTCCCATTCCGAGATTTTTCAGGGCTCCGCCAAAGCCGCTTTGTTCATGGCCTTTGAAGTGATTCATGCTGATGATGATGTCTGCATCCGCCACTGCCGTACCGATTTTGGGCGCCTTACAGTACTTGCCGTTCAGCGGAATCTCTCGGTAGTCGGTTCCCTTGATGCCATCGGCGATGATGACATTGCACAGAGCGGACAGGGGGTTGAATCCGTTGGCAACGGCACTCTCCAGATGGTCCACAGCGTTGGAGCGGCCACCGGAGTACAGGGTGTTGCAATCGGTCAGAAAAGGTTTGGCTCCCAGACTACGCAGCAGGGACGTTAGGTGGGCCACGTAGTTGGGGCGGATGTAGGCAAGGTTGCCCGGTTCACCGAAGTGAAGTTTCACGGCAACAAACTGGTTTTGAAAGTTAATCTTCTCTATGCCGGCGCGTTTCACCAGCCGCTCCATCTTGACCGGGAGACTGGAGGAAGGGGTGGTGCGCAGGTTTGTGAAATATACTTCAGAAGGTTTCATCAGGATGGTTGTCTTTTGCCAGGGCATCGGGGTCAAGAAAGAAATTGCCTCCGGTGGCACGGGCTTGTTGAAAATTCTGTTCCTGCTGTTTCCATTGTCGGGCGAGTTCACAAAGGACGGGGTCGGCATATTCCAGGAACATTTTGTAGGAGGTACAGAAGCGGGGCCTGTTCATGTCCCGGGGGTCCTTGACCCGGTCCTTGGTGCATCCTCCGTAACATTTGGAGAGCCAGGGGCAACGTCTGCAGGGTCGTCCGGTTTGTGTTTTCAGGAGCCCGAACATCTCCTGTTTACGGGTATTGAGCATATTGATCAGCTCCCCCGAAGCGATGTTTCCCAGCCTCCACCGGGGCTCCACAAAGTAGTCACATCCATACACATCCCCGTTGTGTTCTACCACCACATACTGGCCGCAAGTGCGCATCATAGTGCATTCCGGGGCGGGGAGTCCCACATAGCGGTAAAACACCGATTCAAAATGCCGGATGGAGGTTGTGGGTTGTCCGTCCCGGAAGTCTGCGAGCCACAAATCGAACAGGGTGCACAGGAAACGACCGTAGTCTTCTGCCAGGACTGAGAAGTCAGCGGCTTTGCCCGGATTGTTTTTGTCGGTCTCCACAATCGGAATGAACTGCATAACGTTCAGGCCCAATTCCTTGTAGTATGCGTACAATTCCTCAGGGTGCTTCACGGAGTGATCGGTGATGCAACACATGGCATTGACTGCCACTCCTTCGTCGAGGAGCATCCGGGCGTTTTCTTCTACCCGGTGATGGGTGGGATGTCCCCCCTGGTCCAGCCGGTAATGGTCGTGAATGTGGGCGGGCCCATCCAGTGAAATTCCCACCAGCCATTGGTATTCTTTGAGAAACCTGCCCCAGGAACGATCCAGGAGCAGTCCGTTGGTTTGAAGTCCGTTGCCCACAAGCTGGTTGCGTCCATATCTCATCTCCAGCTCAATGGCCCGTTTGTAAAAGTCAAGACCCATCAGGGTGGGCTCTCCCCCCTGCCAAGTGAGGGAAACTTCATCCGTTGCGTACTGCATTACCTGACGGATGAGCGTCTCCTGTATCTGGGGACTCATGCGGTGCAGCTTCCCGGGATACAATGCTGATTTGTCCAGGTAGAAACAATACCTGCAGTTCAGGTTACAGTCGGCCCCGGAAGGTTTGATTAAAACCGAGCGTAATGGCTTGATCTTCGATGACATTGTATGTCAGTTAGGGCGCGGGCGGGGCGGATAACTCTGCCTGTCCCTTCACATAGTCTGAGGCCAGTTTGTCCAGCCGGGCCACGACATCCTTGTATTTGGGGTCGTCCGCCAGATTATGCAGTTCATCGGGGTCATTCACGGGGTCGGTCAGAAAGCATCCGGCTCCGACGCCGAAGAACTTCGCGTAACGCCAACCCTCAACCCGGACCACCACACCGGTGACTCCTTTGCCGTGTTCGTTCCATACCGTGTAGGCTGGCCGGTCCCATTCCTTGTAGGGATTGTCGAGCAGGGGCCGCAGGGATGCTCCCTCCAGTTGCTTGTTGGCGGGAAGGCCACACAGGTCAAGCAAGGTAGGATAGAGGTCCAGCAATTCGACCGTTCTGGGGCTTACCCGTCCGTTCCCCCGGGCGCGGGGATCCAGAATAATCAGGGGGGTGTGTGCCCCCTGTTCCCACAGCGAACCAGCTTTGGACCACTTGCCTTTTTCGCCCAACTGGTAGCCGTGATCGGACCAGAATACGATGATGGTGTTCTCTCGTAAGCCTTGTCGGTCCAGCTCTTCGAGTACCCTGCCCACATTCCAGTCCACATAGCTGACACAGGCAAGGTAGGCGAGGATCATCTGACGGGCTTCTTCCTGTGTGGCTACACGGTTGATGAACAAGTCCGCATTGTTCAGCCGGATGGATCCTTCGGGAAAACCCCTGGGAACCATGGGAAGGGAAGCAAAATCGGGTGGAAGCTGAATCTTGTTGACGTCGTACAGGTCAAAGAACTGCTTGGGTGCCACCAGGGGGGAGTGGGGCTTGACCAGCCCGCAGGCAATGAAGAAGGGTTTGCCACTCTGTTTGCTTTGGCGGATATAGGCTATGGCCTGGTCGGCTGTGCGGGTGTCTCCGGCGTTGGCAGCGGCGTCGCCGGTCAGTGCTTCCCAACGGTCAGACGAAGGGTTTTGGCTCCCAGCACCTGGGGTGAGTTTGGGCAGGGAACGCTTCTGGTAGTTCAGCGCTTCCTGTGGGGTCAGAGGCCGGGGTGCCAGGGTGTCCACCGGGTTGCTCCACTGGCGGGCTTCTCCTCCTTCCGTCCAGGCGTCTGTATCATCCATTCCTCCGTGGAATATCTTGCCCGTTCTCAGGGTGGTGTATCCGTTGAGTTTAAAGTATTTCGGGAGGCTCACCCAGTCGGGGTAAGTGGTTCCGAACCACTCGCGGTTGCCGTATACCTTGCTGGTGGTGGGACGGCGGCCACTCAATATGGACGCTCTGGAAGGCCCGCTGAGCGGGTACTGGCAGTAAGCATGGGCAAAGCGCACCCCCTGTTGTGCCAGTTTGTCGAGGTTTGGGGTGACAACCTGGGGGCTCCCGTACACCCCCCATTCGGCCCGCATATCATCGGATACCAGGAACAAGACATTCATGGGTTTGTTGCCCGCCTGCTTTGGAGGCTGGGCGACTGCGGGTGCCACGGAAGCACCCAGCATAACGCAGGTAAAAATGGATCTCATAGCAGCAGTGTAAAACTCAAAGTTACACAAAAAGAACATCCGCTTTTTTGTTGTGGGGATAAATAAGTTTCCCTACTTTTGGGCGGTTTTTCAACAAGTTAAATTTGGAATCATGAGAAAGAATATCGTAGCAGGAAACTGGAAGATGAATAAAACCCTTCAGGAAGGGGTACAGCTTGCCGCTGAGGTCCGCAAGCAGGTCGAAGCTTCAGGGGCGCTTAAGTGTGAGGTGGTCCTGGCTCCCCCCTTTATCCACCTCACCGAAGTGTGCAAGGTGGTTGCCGGCAGCGGTATCGGGGTGTCCGCCCAGAATTGTGCCGCCGAGACATCCGGGGCCTACACCGGAGAGGTTTCTGCTGCAATGATTCAGAGCATAGGTTGCGCTTATACCCTTATCGGTCACTCGGAGCGTCGCAGTTATTACGGGGATACCGATCAGATTCTGAGCAAAAAGGTAAAGATGGCCCTGGCCAACGGGCTCAAGCCCATCTTCTGCATTGGAGAAGTCCTTGCCGAGCGGGAATCCGGAATCCATTTTGAGGTGGTGAAGAGCCAGTTGGAAAAGGGACTTTTTGACCTAACCACTGAAGAGTTTCAGAATATTGTTCTGGCATACGAGCCCGTGTGGGCCATTGGTACCGGCAAGACGGCGTCTTCCGCTCAGGCACAGGAAATCCATGCCTTTATCCGTAGAACCATCGAGCTGAAATACGGGGCTCAGGTAGCACAGAATACCACCATCCTTTACGGGGGCAGTTGCAACGATGCCAATGCCGCTGAATTGTTCGCCTGTCCCGATGTGGATGGAGGGCTTATTGGCGGGGCTTCGCTGGTTGCCGAAAAATTTATTAAAATTGCTCAGGCATTCTAAGTCCGGGCACCCTTACTGTATCAGGCGGGCCCGTTTTGGCCCGCTTTTTTTATATCATTGATTATGAAACGGGAAGTTGATTTCTTGGTGATTGGTTCGGGCCTTGCCGGCCTGAGTTTCGCCCTTAAGGTGGCCGATTTCGGCAAGGTGCTGGTAGTGACCAAGTGCAGCCTGGACCAGACCAATACCTCTTATGCGCAGGGGGGGATTGCTGCCGTGTCCGACCAGCGCGATTCGGTGGACAAACATGTGGCGGATACGCTGGATGCTGGGGATGGTTTGTGCGACGAGGAAGTGGTCCGTATGGTGGCCGGAGAGGCTCCGGCCCAGATTCGTCAGTTGATTGACTGGGGTGCCCGGTTTGACATGAAGGGAGAGGGTACCTATGATCTGGCCCGCGAAGGCGGCCACAGCGAGCACCGTATCTTTCACCACAAGGACAACACCGGTTTTGAGATTCAGCGCGCTCTGGGGGAGCGGGTACGCAACCATCCCAACATCACCATTCTTGAGAATCATTTTGCGGTGGATATTATCACCCAGCACCATCTGGGGGCCCTGGTGAAGCGTTACCACACCGACATCGAATGTTACGGAGCCTATCTGCTCAATATCGAAACCCGCAGAACAGTCCGGGCTCTGGCCCGGGTAACCTTTATGGCTACGGGTGGCACCGGGAACCTGTATCTCACTACCACCAATCCTCTGGTGGCCACCGGGGATGGGGTGGCCATGGTGTACCGGGCCAAAGGGATTGTGGACAATATGGAGTTCGTGCAGTTTCATCCCACCTCGCTTTACCATCCCGGGGAACGGCCTTCCTTCCTGATATCCGAGGCGTTGAGAGGTTTTGGGGCGGTACTCAGAACCATGGATGGCAAAGAGTTTATGCACAAATACGACGAACGGGGCAGCCTGGCGCCCCGGGACATAGTATCCCGTGCTATTGACCACGAGATGAAGGTGCGCGGGGACGATCATGTGTATCTGGATGCAACGCACCTCGACCCCGAAGGCCTCCGGCAGCATTTCCCCAACATCATGGATAAGTGTCGGAGTGTTGGAGTGGATATCACCCGGGAGATGATTCCGGTGGTTCCTGCTGCCCACTATATGTGTGGAGGCATCAAGGTGGATATGGACGGTTGCAGTTCCATCAATCGTCTGTATGCCGGGGGAGAAACCTCCTGTACCGGTTTGCATGGAGCTAATCGTTTGGCCTCCAATTCACTGCTCGAGGCAATTGTGTATGCCGACCGGGCGTCCCGCCATGCGTTAGCTCGTTTTCGTGCTTATGAGATTCCCGGGAATATTCCCGACTGGAATACCGAGGGAACGGCACATCCCGAGGAGATGGTGCTGATCACGCAGAACTACAAGGAGATGCAGCAGATTATGAGCCATTATGTGGGGATTGTCCGCTCTAACCTGCGTCTGAACAGGGCGATGAAAAGACTGCAGATTATTTACGATGAAACTGAAGAGCTGTACGCCAAGTCCACGCTCTCACAGCCTCTTTGCGAACTCAGGAACCTGATCAATGTGGGGTATCTGGTAATCAAGGGCGCACAATCGCGCAAGGAGAGCCGGGGTTTGCACTATACTATTGACTACCCGAGGCATAAACCCTGATAGTGGTTTTCGGCTCCCGGAGAAACGCTAAGTCTCAGAAGGATCTTGTGCGGAAAAATCCCGGTGCAGGGCGGCCATCTTGATGGCAGTGACGGCAGCCTCTACCCCTTTGTTCCCGAGTACTCCTCCGGCCCGGTCGGCGGCTTGCTGATGTGTGTCGGTAGTGAGTACCCCAAAGATGACCGGGATATTGTATTCGGTGGTCAGGCGGGTGAGGCCCTGGGTAACTCCCTGGCAGATGTAAGTAAAGTGGGGGGTGTTGCCCTGGATGACGCAGCCGAGGGCGATCACCGCATCTACATCGGTGTATTCCAGAAAACACTGAGCTCCGGAAGTGAGTTCAAAACTCCCTGGCACATAGCACACTCTGATGTCCGAAGGTTGTGCCCCATGCAACAGCAGGGTGTCCACCGCTCCTTGTTTCAGGGCTCCGGTGATGTCGTGGTTCCATTCGGAGACGACAATACCAAACTTCATCCCCCGGGCAGAGGGAACGGTGTCCGGCTGATAGAGGGAGAGGTCGCGTGTGGCCACTTTAGGGGAGGTTACCTTTGATCTTGACGCGGGTGATGTATTTCTCCGCCTGGCTTCCTTCAGTGGAGGCGGGATAGTCTTTCTCCAGGCGGGTGTATATCTCCAGCGCTTTTGCATAATCACCCGTTTCTTCGAGCAACAGACCGGCCCGGAACAGATAGATCGGGGTAGTCTGGTTGTTTTCCCTGTTCTTGGCTGCCTTCAGATAGTATTTGATGGCATCGCTGTTATTCCCCAACTCCGCGCAGGCATCCCCGATGGCTCCGATGGCAATGTTGGATATCAGCGCATCCCTGGAAGAGAATTTCTTGAGTTGTTTGATAGCGTTTTCGTATTCCCCCAGATTGAGGTAGGCGATTCCGGCGTAGTAGTGGGCCAGATTTCCGGCGTCGGTGCTGCCGTACTGGTCAATGATGTCGAGGAAACCCAGATTGTTCCCGTCCCCGTTCAGGGCCAGTTTCATGGAGTCGGCAGCAAAAAAGTTCTCTGCATGGAACATCTGGGCAGCAGCTTCTTCATTGAGCGGCACCCTGTAGAACCGGTGAAAAGCAAATGCAGCTCCCACGACGAGCAGGATTCCGATGACAACGCCTGAGATAATCTTTTGGTTTTTCTCAATAAACAATTCTGCCCGCGAAAGGGCTGATTCAATGTGCTCTATCTTGGTTTCAGTCTTCTGTGCCTTCTGTTTGGAATCCATAATACAGGGATATGACGGTTAAGGACTGCAAATGTACATTGTTTTCTCCAAATCAGCGTAAAAAACCTCTTTGCGGGTGCTTTTTTTGACCCCCAGGCCGGACGATTATTTGAGAATCGGTCTATTTCAGCTAAGTTTGTGCCATCATATCCCGCACATCCGATGACCATCCCAAGGAAACGAAAAATTGTCAATGACCCCGTTTACGGATTCATTCATATTCCCTCGGGATTGTTGTTTGAGATGGTGGAACATCCTGTTTTTCAGCGACTAAGAAGAATTCATCAGCTCGGTTTCACGCATCTGGTGTATCCGGGGGCCATTCACACCCGGTTCCAACACTCTCTGGGAGCCATGCACCTGATGGATCAGGCGTTGGAATCGCTCCGGTACAAAGGCTTCGATATTTCTGACCTGGAGGCAGAGGGGGCACTGGCTGCCATCCTGCTTCATGACATCGGCCACGGGCCCTTTTCTCACAGTTTGGAGGGTTTGATTGTCAAGGGAGTGCGTCATGAGGAACTGACGCTTTCCCTGATGGACGATTTGAATCAATCGTGTGGGGGTGCTTTGGACACTGCTCTGGCCATCTTCCGCAAACAATGGCCGGGCAAGTTCCTGTGCCAGCTCGTCTCGGGGCAATTGGATATGGACAGGATGGACTATTTACGGCGGGACAGTTTTTACACCGGGGTCATCGAGGGAGCCATTGGGTCTGACCGGATTATCAAGATGCTCAGCGTCTTCGATGATGAGCTGGTGGTTGAGGAAAAGGGAATATACTCCATTGAGAAATTCCTGATTGCGCGCCGCCTGATGTACTGGCAGGTATATATGCACAAGACCGGAATTGCGGCCGATGTGCTGATGTCCAAGATTCTTAGCCGGGCACGCAAGTTGTCCATGGCAGGGGAGGCTCTGGGTTGCACCCCGGCTTTGGCGTTCTTCCTGTCCCGGGATGCTTTCAGCCTGCAGGATCCCGGGATGCGGGATACGATACTGGGTCATTTCAGACAGTTGGATGACCATGACCTGATGATGGCGGCCAAACTTTGGCAGTTCCATGGGGACCGGGTGCTTGCGCAGTTGTGTGCACAACTGGTGAACCGTCGTTTGCCGCGTATCATCATCCGTAAGGAACCTTTTGGGCCTCAGGAGTTGGAACGCTGCTGCGCTGCGGTTGCCGGCCAGATGGGATACTCTCTGGAGGATGCGTCCTGTTTTGTGGATACTGGGTGTCTGACCAACAATGCTTACAACAATGCGGGTGATAATGAAATCCGGATCATGACCGGGGGGGTGCCCACGGACATCGCTCTGGCCAGCGATCTGCAAAACATCTCCGAGCTCACCCGGGAGGTGGAGAAGTATTATATCTGTTTTCCCAAACAACTTCAATTCAAACCTTAACCAAGTATGGAATTTTCCGCCGCCATGATTGCTGACTTTCTCCGCGGAACCGTGGAGGGCAATCCCGCTGAAGTAGTCAATGATTTTGCCAAGATTGAGGAAGGAAAGCCCCAGGCTCTGAGTTTTCTGGCCAATCCCAAATACGAGAAATATCTGTACACCACAGCATCCTCTGTGGTCATAGTCAACGAATCCCTGCATCTGGAGCAACCCGTGACCTGTACTCTGATTCGGGTTCCGGATGCCTATCAGGCTTTTGCCTCCCTGTTGCAATTGTACGAGTCCATGAAGAAACCCAGGACGGGGGTGGAGCAGCCTTCATTCATTTCCGGAGAGGCCCGTCTGGGCAAGGACGTGTATGTGGGCGCTTTTGCCTACATTGCTTCCGGGGCTCAGGTGGGTGATAAAGTGCAGATTTACCCCCAGGTCTATATCGGGGATGGGGTGCTTATCGGGGACCGTACCGTTATTTATCCTGGTGTAAAGATCTATGCCGGCTGTGTCATCGGGAGTGACTGCGTCCTGCACGCCGGAGCGGTGATCGGGGCTGATGGCTTTGGATTTGCGCCTCAGACAGGAGCTGAGTATGCCAAGATTCCGCAAATCGGGAATGTGGTGATTGAGGATGATGTGGAGATCGGAGCCAATACCTGCATTGACCGGGCCACCATGGGCTCTACCTTTGTCCGCAAAGGTGTAAAACTTGATAACCTGATTCAACTGGGACACAATACTGAGGTGGGCGCGCACACGGTGATTGCCGCCCAGACGGGCATGGCCGGCTCGTCCAAGGTGGGCAGCTACTGCATGATCGGTGGTCAGGTGGGTATAGCCGGACATATAGCCATTGCCGACCAGGTGCGCATCGGGGCTCAGGCCGGACTGAATGTCAGCCCTCCTGCCGGAGGTGCTGTGATTGGATCCCCGGCCTTTGATTACCGGGAGTATATGAAGTCGTATGTGATATTCAGGAACTTACCTCGCTTAAAGCGTCAGTTGGATGCTTTGGAGAAGGTCATTCAGGAACGCTCCGACGGCAAATAATTTTTTCTGGTTGGGGATATTTTAGTATAATTGCAAAATTTTCATTTCACTTTCCCATATGCTTGTTAAACAAAGTACAATCCTCAAGCCTGTCAACATCTCCGGAAGGGGTTTGCACACAGGTGTCGAGGTCGTTATGACGGTTCTCCCTGCCCCCGCCGGGCACGGCTATAAATTCAAACGGGTTGACCTGGAGTCCGCACCCATTGTTGCCGCACTGGTGGATAATGTGGTGGACACATCCCGCGGTACTACCGTGGAAGAAAAGGGTGTGCGGGTCAGCACCATTGAACACCTGATGGCGGCCTTGTTCAGCCTGAGGATTGACAATGTGCTGATTGAAATCAACGGTCCGGAGGTGCCCATCATGGATGGGAGTTCCCGGGAGCATATGGCTGTGCTTTCTCTGGCAGGAAGGGTGGAACTGGAAGAGACCAAGAGGATTTTTGACATCAAGGAGCGGGTGGTGTATGCCGATGAGGCCCGGGGCGTGGAGATTGCCGTTTACCCCGATGACCACTTCAGTGTGGATGTCATGATTGATTATAACTCCAAGGTGCTGGGACATCAGTTTGCTACTCTGGGTACGCTGGATGATTTTGGCACCCAGATTGCGCCTGCACGTACTTTTGTGTTCCTGCACGAGTTGGAGGTGTTGCAGAAGCACAACCTCATCAAGGGAGGGGATCTGGACAATGCCATTGTCATTATGGACCGGGCTGTCAACCAGGAAGAACTGGACCGTCTGGCTACCCTGTTCAGTAAGCCCAAGATTCAGGTTCGGCCTGAGGGGGTGCTCAACAATCTGCAACTGCATTTTGAAAACGAACCTGCCCGCCACAAGTTGCTCGATTTGATTGGGGATCTGTCATTGGTGGGCTATTCCTTCAACGGAAGAATCGTGGCTACCCGCCCCGGGCATCTGGCGAATACCGAGCTGGGTAAGATGTTGCGGATGGTCATTAAGAAAGAAATTATGAAAGGGGATGTCCCTGTGTATGATCCCAGAGAGGCCCCGGTGTACACCATTGAGGATATCAAGCGCATGCTGCCCCATCGGCCACCCTTCCTGCTTGTAGACAAGATTATTTCCAAAACCGATACCAGCATCGTGGGCATCAAGAATGTGACCATGAATGAGCCGTTCTTCGTGGGTCACTTTCCCGATGAGCCGGTGATGCCTGGTGTTTTGCAGATTGAGGCCATGGCACAGTGCGGTGGTTTGCTGGTGTTGAGCGGAGTGCCCGACCCGGAGAATTATATTACCTACTTTCTCAAGGTGGACAAAGTTCGCTTTAAGAAGAAGGTGGTCCCCGGTGATACCCTCATTTTTAAGTTGGAAATGCTGGGCGAGGTGCGCAGGGGTATTGTGACCATGGTAGGTCAGGCTTTTGTTGGAGATACCGTGGTGATGGAAGGAGAAATGATGGCACAGATTGTCAAGACAAAGAAATAGTATATGGTAAGTCCCTTAGCGTATGTACATCCCGATGCCAAAATCGGCAAGGGTGTTGTTATTGAACCCTTTGCGACTGTGGGCGGGGATGTGGAAATCGGGGACGGTTCCTGGATTGCTTCCGGCGCCCACCTTCTGGATGGCTCAAGGATCGGAGCCAACTGCAAGATTTTTCACGGTGCCGTCATATCAGGGATTCCTCAGGATTTGAAGTTTAATGGAGAATACACCACGGTACATATCGGGGACAACACCATGGTCCGGGAGTGTGCTACCGTCAACCGGGGTACCTCGGCCAAGCAGACCACCCGGGTTGGTAAGGATTGTCTGCTGATGGCTTACACCCATGTGGCGCATGATTGTGTGGTGGGCGATCGCTGTATTATGGTCAACTATTCGGGCATCGCCGGTGAGGTGGTTCTGGGCGACTGGGCCATCCTCGGTGGAGGTACGGTGGTGCATCAGTTTGTGGAGATTGGCGAACATGTGATTACCCGTGGAGGCTCTCTGGTTGGGAAGGATATTCCGCCGTATGTGATTGCCGGCCGCGAGCCGCTGGCCTATTGCGGCATCAATGCCGTCGGACTTCGGCGCCGCGGATTCTCTAACGATAAGGTGAATGAGCTTCAGGATATCTACCGCGCCCTGTTTAACCAGGGGATGAATTATTCGGTTGCTATCCAGTATATCGAGGAGAATTTCCCGGTCACCGAAGAGCGTGACCGGATTATTGAATTTGTGCGCAACTCCAAGCGCGGCATTATTAAGGGTCTGCTCGACGATTGATTTTCAGTTCCCGGCAACTGCCGCGGAATGTACCCGGCTTCGCAAGGAGTCCAGGAGGGTGCCTCGATCGGGGCACCCTCTTTTGTTTCCTGCAGGCCCCGTTAATCCTGTGTTTGTGATATTTTTCTATACTGACAATAGCTTTTTTGCACCAAACGGTTCAATTATCTCTATATTGCATTCGTTACCAACGCCTCCCGATATGAAACCTATGAGACTGATTCCTGCCAGTATCCTGTTTGTTTGTGCTTTGACATGTTGCAGGAGTGATAAAGACAAGGAGTATTTCACCGGGAAAATCAAGTATGCAGATATTGATGCGGAAATTGTAAAAATCGTTACAAGCAAGGACGTACCTGTGGAGGACTACGGCTACGGAGATCTTGCCGTGTATGACTCCTTAGTCATATTCATGAACCCACAATTTCCGGCGCATTGTTTTGGAATTTTCAATATTGACACAGGAAAGGAGATTGGCTACTTTTGCCCAAAAGGCAAGGGCCCGGGTGAATTGCTCAGTTCCTATCCTGTGTATCAGATTTTCAGCAAGGGGAAAGATATCCTTTCACTGTTGTATTCCTTTAATGACAAGAAAATATTCATCTGGAATATTTCCCAGTCTGTAATGCAAGGGACAACAGTGTATGATACGATCGTTCCGTTCGAGAACGAACCCCGCGTCGCTATGGAAGCGGAATCGGAAATGGATCTCACCCTGATTCGTTCCTCACGTTATAGTATGCCCCTGTGGTATCTCTCCCCGGACAGACTAATGGCAAAACTGGAGCCGATTCCTTTGAGCTATCAGGCGGCAACGATTCCGTATTACGAAGAACGGACCATCCGGACAAACGAATGGGTGCGGGATTATCGTGTTTTCGCGAAGGACTCGATCCATAATGGTAAGATTTCCCAAACCATGAGAGATGGTACTGTATTCCCAATACCCCCCGACTTCTTGTTCAAGTCCGCAGACATGCTCAAGCCGGATGGTTCCAAGATGGTGCAGGCAATGAGACTTCTTCCGCAACTAAATATTCTGGATCTACGCACCGGCAAGGTGATGGCTTCCCGCTTGAATAACAGCCCCGACTTTTCTCTATTTGAAACGGATTTGGGGCAGAAAATAACCTACTACAACAGCGTACAGGCAGATGACCATTATATCTACGCTACCTATTCCGGGTCGGCAAGAGGCTCAATAGAAAATTGCAAGTCCATTCACGTATTTGATTGGAGCGGTACGCTTTTATCGGTGCTGAAAACCGACCGGACTTTTGCGCGTGTCTGGCTCGATACGGTCAGGAACAGGCTGTACACGACGGACTATGAATCTGAAGAGGTTTATTATTTGGATATGAATGACATTATGGGGGTGCGTTGATCCACCCATTTGTCGGTATCTTCTTTTAATGTGCCGTCATTTTTTTTGTAACTTTTTGGGGATTCATTCGTCCTTGCAGTGAGTATGGCCACTGAACGCGAGTATTTCATCGAAACGATCTTGCCCTTGAAGCATAAATTGTTCAGGAAGGCATTTTTTCTCACCAAGTCGTTGGTGGAGTCAGAAGACATCGTACAGGATGTGATGATTACGCTGTGGGACAAACGTGCCACTTGGGAGAACATTAAAAACGTGGAGGTTTATGCGATGGTCCTGACAAAAAATCGGGCACTTGACCGTGTGAAGCGCAAGTCGGGCCGGAACCAATCGATTGATGCAGCGGCCGAAAGCAAGTCCACATCGATCGATACCAACCCGCTCGAAACCATGATTCTCAATGATGAGCGCAAGTTGGTTTGGTACATTATTGAACAACTTCCCGAGTATCAAAGGGAGTTGATTATTCTCAGAGAACTGGAAGGGCACTCTTATCAGGGAATGGCAAGGATCTTACAGACCACCGAAGCACAGGTGAAAATCAATCTTTATCGGGCCAGGCAAAAGGTAAAAGAGCTATATATTAAGATCGCGGGAAATGGATGTTAACGAATGTGGAAAATTGATTGAGCGGTATTGGGAAGGCGATACCAGTTGCGATGAGGAGCAAGCGATGGTGCACTTTTTCGGGGAGCATTCTGAACTGCCGCCGGAATTGGAGCGATGGCGCGGATGGTTCTCGGGCCTTCATGCGGCCACCTCGTTGCCGGACGAATCATTCGATCGCCGGGTTCTGGCGGCCATTGATGCAAGGCCTGCCCGAAGATTAGTGATGAAGCGCTCCCTTGTGTATCGGATTGCGGTAGCTGCCTCTATTGTCCTGATTGCGGCTATTGGTGTCAGGCAACTGGTCCCTTCAGCGCATCCCATTCACGAGATGAGTGAGGCCGAGGCACGCGAGACGGTAAGGAGTTTGCTGTTGCTCTCTTCATCGACCATCAACCGGGCTGAGGATGTGGTCCACAGTCAGCTCAATACCACAAAAGTGCTGAACGAGATAGCTAATACACAGCCCCATGAATAGATTCCTCCTGATTTTATGGCTTATGCTGCCCGTAGCAGCCTTTAGCCAAAGTGTGGTTCCCAGAATTATTGCGCAAAAAGGAGGTGAGAGCAGCAATGCCATCAGCCTCAACATCTCCGGTAAGTTGTTACGTATGTCGTTTGCCTCGGAGAACTCAAAGAAAAAGAACGACAAGGATTTACAGGAATTCCTGAACAATGTGAAAAACATCTCTGTTCTGATGATGTTCGATATGGAACAGCCTGAGCGGACAAAAATTCAGAAGATTCTGTCGCCCTTCGAGGAACTGCTGTCTGTGACCGAGAACGGATCAAGGATTTCCATGTACATCTTAGAAGAGAGGGGCGAAATTGTAGAATTTGTGATGTGTGTCGATGCAGAAGATGCTATGACGGTTATGGATATTACAGGGAAAATTGACCTGGCGCAACTGTCGAAATTATCCGAAGGGGTGGATATGGATATGAACGGAACCAACTATTTGAGGAACCTCAGTAAGCTCAAGAAATCCAAACAACCATGAGAACTATTTTTTTTGTGATGCTTCTGTCTTTGGCAGCCTTCCCTTCCTTTTCGAAAGACAAATCTTTTGCCGAGAAATACCTGGACTTGCGTAAAGAGGCTCCAGACGGTGAGATCAAAACCCTCATCATTCCGGGCAAGACGTTTATACAGAACAATGCAGATGCAACCGGCTTGAGCCTTCCCCCGGAAGAGCGTGAAAAGACCCTGAATCTGCTGAAGAAAGTCAAAGATGTTACCCTGATCGTTGATGGCAATTTTCCCGGTTTGAACAACTCCTCAGGGATGGAGGCATTGCTCAGGGGCGGTCAGGAAGAATTGTTCTCGTTCCAGTCCGAGGGTATGAAGGTGTCCGTGTTTACCGATGGGGATGAAAGGATAAATAATTTCACGCTCTTTTTCAGTCTCGGAGAGCTGTTTGGGATTTCTAGGGATAATGCCCCATCCGGAGATGAACTGATGAGTCGTGAAGACAATGCCACAATATCCATGCAGGTTGCAGGAGTCCCGCTGAAGGTTCAAGGGCCCGCTGTATGTATTGTGGTGCATATGCGATTTATGGAGCCCATTCCCTCAGAAGATATTCTCAAGTTGTTAAAAACCGCTGAAATAAAACCTCCTCAAAGTTCTGACTCCGAAAACTTTCATGGTGCTTCCAGGGGGATTGAAGTAAGCACGTCCCCGGTTTTTTCTGTGGTTGTTGACGGAATAACGCTCTACTTTAAAGGCGGAAAGGTGCAGGTATTGTCGGGAAGCAATGTAACCCATGATGTCCATACCTACACACAGCTTGCCGGAGCCATGCTGATTGCCCCTCCCGATGGATCAAAGTATGATGGGGAGGTAGTGATTCCGACCCATGTCACAAACAACGGAGTAACCTATCCTGTTGTCTCTGTAGGGTTTAAGGCATTTCAGGGGAGTGCCGTCACATCGGTGACGCTACCACAAGGACTTCGTGCCATTGAATTGTTTGCATTTGACGATTGCTCAGCCCTTAAATCAGTTGTCTTCCCCAATAGCCTCACTTCGATTGGTCTGGCAGCTTTTCAGGGGTGCATGAACCTCGAGGACGTACAATTTCCCCAGAGTTTAATCTATGTTGGCAGTTCTGCTTTCAATGCATGTGTAGCCCTGAAATCGGTTCATCTGCCCAGCCGTGTTGCCTCCGTTGGGGAGCATGCATTCTCCCTGTGTAACATGAGAGAGTTCCGCTTCCCGGATGTTCAGGTCATTGCTTCGGGTGTGCTGAGTAATTGCAAAGCGTTAGAGTCGGTGATTATTCCGGGTAGTGTCACCAGCATAGAAAAGGATGTTTTATACAACAATCCGGCTTTGAAGTCCATCACTATTCTGGCCAAGGAGCCACCTGCGCTTGAGGCGGTGTTCTTTTGGAACAAAGATCAAGTCACAGTGCATGTTCCGGGGGCCTCCATCGATAAGTACAAACAGGCCCGGGGGTGGAAGGATATGGTGCTTGTGGGTGATTGAGTGGGTGTCAGGGCACAGCGAGGTCCTCAACAGGGGCCTCGCAAGGCGGGTGTGTTTCGACAGGGCTACGGGGAGCAGGGCACAGCGAGGTCCTCAACAGGGTTCCCGCAAGGATGGTGTGTTTCGACAGGGCTACGGACCGGGT
>DFUR01000078.1:0-1842 GCA_002380425.1 Bacteroidales bacterium UBA4181 | reverse complement strand
GAAGCTGCGCCTCACAATTCCGAGCGCTTCTGAGCAGTCGTCACATACCCATCCTTGCTCAAGCGGGGTCTCTGTTTTATTCTTTGGTGTGTATTGTGGAGTTGCTATCTTTTACAGTATCATAAACAAATATCAACGACCATGAAAATATTTGCCACCTTGATTTTAATGAGCTTCTTTGTTTTTGCACAAGGGAAAGACCTTGCACCTCTGGATTTAATCAGTTTTTTGGTGGGAACATTAGACGATTATATGGGCTGCTGATTGCCTTTCACGGGAATCAGGGCTTAAGGCAACCGATGGGCACTACCAATACTCCATCCTGACGCTTATAGGCAAATGGGCCTCCCGTGAGTACCATCTTAAAGGCGGGTTGACCCACTCTTTCCGTATCAATTTTTTTCTGAAGCGCTATCAGATGTGCCGCTCCTTCTTCTATCTCATTGCTCCCCAGTTTTACTTCTACTGGTGCCCAACGGCCATCGTGTAGTCGTATGACCAGATCGGCCTCCAAATCACTTTTGTCGTGATAGTGGAATATTTCGCCATCAAGCGACTGGGCATAAATACGCAAATCGCGTGTGGCCAGTGACTCAAACATAAAACCAAAAAAAGCCATATCATCAAGAAGGCTGTCGGCATTGACGCGCATTAATGCCGCAGCAATGGAGGGATCCACAAACTGTCGTTTTTCGGATGTCCGAATGGCAGTTTTTGACCTTAGGGATGGTTTCCAGGCCGGTACATCTTCAATAACAAATATGCGACGCAACGCATTGACATAGCTATACATGGTTGTGTCTGAAAATCCTGTATCATTCGATCTTACATCGGCCAGAACGGTGGTCAGCGAGGCCATCGTTGAGATATTGCGTGCGTAGGAACGCAGGAACTGCCTGACTCTTGCCGGGTTTCTTTCTACATTATCCACTCGTTGGACATCCATATTGATCACAGCATCCACATAGTTTCGGGACACTAAAGCATCTCTATCCCCATTTAGTACGGCCTCGGGCCATCCGCCCCGACAAATAATCTGAGCTACATTGGGTATGGTCAACGTGCTTTCGCCCATAACATCGGCTTCACCGGCAAACAAACGTTCAAGCGAAACGCTGCCGTTAGACTCCCTGGACTCGAAAAGACTCATTGGCCGCATCAGCATGCGCGAAATCCTTCCGGTACCGGTGTGAGCCGTTACGCCATCTTTTGGAACGGCAGAACCAGTGAGAATAAACAGCCCTCTTTCGCTATCTGGCGGGCCGAACTCGTTTTGCCACACCATTTGGCTCCCTCAATCAGTACAGCACCCGAAGAGGCCAGCTGAATCTGCATCTGGGCGTCAGTTATTCTGGGGAGATAGCTACTTAACATCGTTTTCAACATTAAAATCCAATGCAAAGATAGATAAAATTTCGCTCACTTGCGGAGTTGGCGACTTTTTACTTGCGGAGTTGGCAAAATGATAGGACAAACAAATAGGACTTTTTATACGTAACTTTCTGAGGATTCATTCGCCCCTGAAGTGAGTATGGCCTCAGAACGTGATTATTTCATCGAAACTATATTGCCACTGACACACAAACTGTTCAGGAAGGTTTTTTATCTTACCAAGTCGTTGGAGTAGTCGGAAGATATTGGGCAGGATGTAATGATCGCTCTGTGGAACAAGCGAGCCACCGGCACTCCAGAATGTATTTTTCTGGAGCAAAGTTCAAATTTTAGTGCACGTTCCAGAGGCGGCCATCGGGAAATACAAACAAGCGCCTGTTTTGAAGGGCATGGTGCTTGTAGCTGACTAACCCGGAGGGCAGGGCACAGCGAGGTCCTCAACAGGGTTCC
>DFUR01000055.1 GCA_002380425.1 Bacteroidales bacterium UBA4181 | reverse complement strand
AATAGGAAAAATAGTTGTCTTATACAGGACGCGTTGCTGATTCTATGGTGCATCAACCTATGTGCGCTGGTTCTCGCTCACATAGCGCACCATTTTGTGGAAAACGGCCTCGGGTTCGGTGTATGTGATGCCGGGGATGATGGATCCAGCAAGTTCATTGCACACAATGGCATTGCGCGCAGCGGGGCCCTCCTGAAATGCGCATAAAGCCTTCACGTGCCACTCTCTTTCGGCAATGCTTATCAGGCCTTGAATGAATTGATGGAGTGATGAGGGTGGGGCTGCGGCATTCAATATCAGTCCTGGACGACATGTCCCTGTGATCATCTGGTGAGCAATCTGCTCAATAATGTACGCCAGGTCCCAGACATACAGATAGTCTTGAAGCCTGTCCGGGGTGTATAGGGTAATCTCCCGGCCCAGAAGGATGTTGTGCAGAATTTTAGCCGGCAGGCAAATGCTCATGTTTTCCACGCCCAGCCCGTAGATATTGGTGGGCCGAATCACGGCAAACGGAAAACCTGATTGTGACACAAGGTATTCTGCAGTCAGTTTGGTGACTCCGTAGTAGTCCGGATGTTTTTGCCCGGGTCCGGTTGAACACATGTTGTCACTAAAGGGAAAGAGAACCCCGGAATCTTCCCGGAGGGGTGAGGCACTGGGGGCATATACTGCCCTGCTGGAAAGATACAGTATCCGGCAGGTCGGGTTTTTGATGGCTTTAAGCAGTGTATCGGTTCCCAGGATATTGCTGCGGTATAAGTCGTCCGTTCTGTGTCTGAGGGCTCCGGCACAGTGGATGATGAGGTCATAGTCCAGAGAACGGGGCGGGAGGTTTTCCAGACGTTCCTTCAATGGGATTACATCATAACCTTTATCCTTCATATAAGACAGGACTGTCCTGCCAACATACCCTCCGGCTCCGGTAATCAGGATTTTTTCCATACGCCGTTACGGTTAAATTCGTCAATCTGTGTCAGGGATACAAAACTGTCGGTGAGGGAACGTTCTACATATCCCGGGATGCCCCGGTGGTTGCGTTCCACTGGTACGTTAAGGTGTGGGAAGAACAAATGGCACAGAAGCCCGAATTCATCAAATCCCAGATGGTTCCGGGCTGATGTGGAACCGGTCATCCGGGGATTGAACTCAGTGATTTTCCAGACTCCATTCCGGTCCGGTTTCCATTGAATGTTCAGCATCCCCATCCAGCCAGCCTTGCGAAGTTCCGATGCACAATGCAGGGTGAGCCGGACCAGCTCCGGACACTCCAGCGGGGCTGAATACTCACATCGTCCCAGACGCATTTGATTGACGGAAACAAAAACTTCGGAGGATTCATTGGGCCCAAGAATCATCTGGGATGCATATTGTTTGTTCTCAGGAATCTCGAAAAACAGGGGAATTCCGGTGCGGTAGGCGTCAAAAAAATCCTGCAGGTTATCCAGAGGGTCCAGATACTCCTGAAGGATGTATGTTCCTGTATGGCTCAGGCGCTGACAATCTTCGAAGGAGGTGACAAAATACACCCCCCTGGAACCAAATCCCGCACGCCATTTGGCAATCAGGGGAAAACCGTGCTTTTCCACGAAATCATTCAGAAGCTGTGACTGTTGTCCATTCAGCAGCATGGTGTCGGCGAACGGAAGACCATGTTCCCGGCAGAAAAAGGCACTCTCCAGTTTGTCCAGCATCATTCGTGCGACTCCGGCATTGCCCGAAGGGATCACAGGCGCAAACTTTGGATATCGCTCTTTAATCTCACACAACAATACAGCATCTTCATCCCGTCCGGCAAGAACTATATCCGGATTTTCCAGAGCAAGGATCTCCAGGAGTTTTCCAATACATTCTTCTTTGTCCCCTGCCGGAGGAATTCTGTACAGCACATCGGTTCTGAAAACCCTCGGATGCTGGGCTCCGGTGTTGGTGCCTGCAATCTCCATGAAGGTACGCCTGTTGTCGAGGGCATCCAGTATGTTTTGGGCTACCAGGCTGCCCACGCTGGTGATGAGAACCTTAGCTCTTGATGACTTATGCATAAGCTGATGTTGAGAGGTGCGGCGCCGGGTTATGAGGAGGAAACAGTGTGGGCGCTTCAATCACGGTCGGGCTGTTTGGGCGTTGGAGGGCGCTGTGCAAGATTTCAGAGAATTGTCCAAGAGACTGTGCCCTGAAAGCATCAGCTCCCAGCGACCTGGCAAAACCCACCCAGTCGTTGTTGTATTCCCCGAAGTAGCTGCTGGCATTCAATCCTTTACGGTTAAAGCGGTTCATGATAGAACCCAGGCCTTGGTTGTTGAAGATCACAAACACTACCCCGGTTTTTTCTCTCACTGCGGTTTGAATCTCAAAGCCGTTCATCCTCATACATCCGTCTCCCGTGAGTACTACAACGGGGTAATCTGGACGGGCCATCCGGGCTCCGATGCCTGCCCCGATACCCCATCCGGTAGGAGCCATAACGGGAGATGTCAAGAACAAACCCCGCTCTGGGATGCGGCCAAACATGCCTGCGAAAATGCGGTGCTGACCGGAATCCGTCACCCAGGATGCACCTGGAGGCAATAAGGAGTTGATGATGGAAATCAAGGCTGAGGGTTCCATTCTTCCTGCTTGTTCACAAACCTCAGGCAGGTCGTAGTCGGATTTTTGAACTTGCCACCGGAGCAACCACTCAGAAGAGGGCTTATGCTCTGTTTGTTTGGTGAGGGTATTCCTCAGGAAGGCAACAGCAGCACGGGGGCAGGCGCTGATATGGGATATCGGAGTCTGACTGATATCCAGAACCGGGGGGGGCATGCATCCGATGAAAATATTCTTCCGCGTGGGGGATAGAACAGTTTTGTGGTATGCCATGGTGTTACGCTCGTTTATTTCGGCTCCCACCCAGAGCACGCCCTCCACTTCATCGCAGAGGAACAGTTCATTGGCGGCTTTGCGCCCACCATATCCGGCGTTGCCCAGATAGTTGGGGTGATGCTCCGGAATAAGACTTTTTGCCCCAAAGGTGCACAGCAAGGGAAGTCCAGAATATGCAGCAAATGAAGCAATATCATTGGGGTTGCTTTGATAACCAAGCTGTTCCCCTGCCATAAGAATCCATTTGCCCGGATGTTGTATTTGGTTCAGAACTTGAAGGAGTTGTTTTTTATGCTTTTCAGTCAGTTTTGGAACAGGTGCATTTGCCTGTTTCTTCGGGGCCAGCTCAAGAAGCGAAGGTGGGGCCGGTACATCTCTCCATCCCCTATGATGTATGGAGACAACCGGCCCCACCTTCGCTTCTTGAGCTGGCCCCGAAGAAACAGGCAAATGCACCTGTTCCAAAACTGACTGAAAAGCATAAAAAACAACTCCTTCAAGTTCTGAACCAAATACAACATCCGGGCAAATGGATTCTTATGGCAGGGGAACAGCTTGTGTATCACAGCAACCCCACACATATTTCTAC
>DFUR01000014.1 GCA_002380425.1 Bacteroidales bacterium UBA4181 | reverse complement strand
CTACGGGGCAGTCCAAGCGTGGCCAATCCCGGGTGTCTTTGCGGGCTTCTTTGCTTGATTCTACTATGTTTTGTCGATGGTTGGCACTTGCTTCCTGTGCCGGTGAAAGTTGTTTTTTTGCAATGGTTTTCATCCGTTTACACTGTTTTTAAGGGTTAAACTTTAAAAATATGACGGGTGGGTTAACGTTTCGAGGCGGTTACGTGCCCTTCTTTATTGTCATAAAGTTACAAAAAATCCCTCAAATAATATAATAAATAACCAACTAATTTACAGGATTTTACATATTTTTAACAAATGTAAATTACTGTCAATCAGTGATTTGTATTTATGATTTACAATAATACTCTAAATGTAATTATCTGAAAACCAAAAACTTGCGTTTGCAATAGCTCTCAAACAATTCTCACAGAAAAATTTACAGTAATCTGGAAATCAATAATAAAGGGGTTCACAAGGGGGATTTTCACCCTTGTTTTTCCCGTAAGGGCACGCTGCGCCCTCTGGGTGAATGTGCGGACGCAAGCCGGCCCGGTGCGTAATATGCTGCCCCCCCCTAAAAAAGCATCGCCCGCACAGGGGACCCCGGCGGGCGAAACCATTGAATAACATAGGAAGCTACCAGTCGGTGTTCTCAATTGTCTTTGATGTGTTTCCTTCCTTGATTGCCTTATCTATGGCATCAATGGTTGATAACGCCATCTTGTGTGACCTGTAGAACGCTTTCCCATACACAGTTTTATTTGCACCCTTGGGATTGACAGGAAATTCACCAACGACCTTAACCGTAGCGGTTGTAGTGTAGTCCGGGGTCTTCGTCCTCGTATCATACTCTGATAGGGTGAGCAAGATCCGCGCCCGGCCCTCTTTGACATCAACGCGAACAATATGCCATGTGCCAATGTATATCTGAGAGAAAAACAAATCTCCCATATGCACATCATCGAACAGTCCCTTCGCGAGCAATAGGCCAGCCTCTTTATCCTGATTCTGAATTACAGACTTACCGGATCCGTAGTTGTACACAAAGTAGTTTTGTGCCCTGGTAAATATCTCGTCTTTCTTAATCCCTGGAACTTCTACGATCCTCTGGTAGGTGAGATTCCCATTCTCATCAACGGCCCACTGCCCGCTGATTTCTTGCAGCATGCGAGTAGTTTCAACGCTTTGAGAGTAGGAGAATGTGGAGAGACAAAGTAATGCAATAAGAGATAGTATCCTTTTCATGATCGTTAGTGTTATGTGGCAAAGATATGAAAAAACAATAACGGCTCTTACTTGCCCAGGAACACAACCCCACCCCCATAATAAGACGTGCTAGAGTAGTAGAAGTTCACCCCGTACCATAGGGTGTCGAATGCGTCCGTAATGTGGGTCTTTAGTTCGTCTGGGTTATCCGGAGAGTCTGGCAGCTTCTCATCGCTCTTGTCTTTTTCGAATCCGTTCCGCCCCACCTTGATACCGGAGCGTTCCATGGCCAGCTTTAGGTACTCGTTGTTCATCAGGTTGAACAGCACAAACAAGTAATCCGGATTGGCCCCCTTGAGTGTGAGGTCTATCTGTTCATGCTTCCATTTGTGTTCCGGGGCCTGCCCCACATAGGTGAGTGTGGCGTTCCACCGGTTGGCTTTGAGTTTTCTGTCGATGACGTCAATGAGTGTGTCGTTGTCTTTTCCTGAGGTCTGCACGAACGTATGGTCATAGAACACCACTACCTCTTTGTTCGCCTTCCCAGCGTAGTAGTCGCAGAACTGCTGCACCAACTCGGGCATCTTGTTGGGGGTCTTGACGAACATTGAGTTAATCACCCGCAGCAGGTGGGCCTCTTCATCCACCTGGCCGATGACCAAGCTATTGATGGCAGCGTTGGAGTCAAAGGCCACATAAAGGGGCTTGCTCATGTCCAGATCGCCATCACGGAGGCATCCTGTAAGATTGTAGCTACCGGTATAGCGAGCCATGGCCGGAGTGTCTGCAGGGGTGTAGAAATGGATGTTCTCATCCAGTGCAGAGTAGAAGCCGTTCTCTATCTTGAACAGCCTCTCATTGAGGATAGATGTTCGAAACATCAGTGCCGGCAGATCCCGCTTCATCTGCCACACGAAGTCCATGCCCACGATCTCGATGTTGTCAAAGATGTCGAACTCGGCATAATAGACGGTGTATTCCCGGTTTTTGCCTCGCTGTATCTCTTTGGTGTCCTTCACCGGCTGGTAGCGGCGGGCTATGTCTAGATCCTCGCGGAGTTCGCGGATGCGTCGCCTGACGTGTTCGGTCTGCTCCGGTGTGTTCTCGTAGTCTTTGAGTAGCTTGTACACCACCCGGATGTAGTTGATGTGCTCGGGGATCATCTCCTCCCGGGTGTCCAGTATCCACTTTCCTTTCTTGGAGGTTGGCATGTCGGTGGTGAAGAGCGTGGAGTGATGCCACGGGCAGTCGTCGAACTCAGGATTCCCGCGGTTGGCCGGGTTTACCTCGCTCTTGATCTTCTCATAGTCCAGAAACTTCGCCTCCGGACCGATTACCCAGTCCAGGGACATGGAGTTGGCTGACATGCCGTGGTTGAAGGAGAGCACCACCAGGATGGTTCCGTTCCAGAAGTGCAGGCAGTTGCCCCATGCCTCCCGCAGTGGGGGACGGCGGGGAAGGCCGAAGCCAGCAGCCTGAGGGGCCTTGCGCCCCACGAAGTAGTGGATGTCCTGGACGTACCCCCACCGTGCCAGGGCAGTACATACTGCCGGCAGGGTGTTGCCCCAGGCTTTGGCGTATGTGGGGGATATCAGGGCTCCGATGCTGCCCGGCATGGCCCATACGTTGCGCAGGATAAAGCGGGCGTCAATGCCTTCCGACTTTCCGAAACCCCGCGAGCACACATAACGCTCCGAGTGTGCGCTGATGGCCATGGCCTGCCGCTGGGAGCGGTTGAAGAACTTAGGCTCCCTTTTCAGCGGGTTTATGGGCAGCGGCTCACTCATGTCTCACGCTGATGGGTTGGACGTCCTCAATCTTCCCTTTGAACAGGGAGCGCATCTTACGTCGATACTCCTCGATGTTTTCCACCGGCTGCACACCCTCCACCAGGGTGACGTCATCGGAGGGCTCGAAGGATGGCGGTGTCATACGTCCCCAGTCTACGGGTTCGCTCTCCTCTTTGTCCAGACGGGTGTACTTGCCGATGGTGTTTGCTGCCAGTGCCATGGATTTGGCGTCTCCTTTAGCCTCTGCTTTGACGTAAGCCTGGCGGGCCATCTCCACCACCATATAACGACACCATGCTTTGGACGCCTGCTGAACGTTACCCAGCAGCCGCTGCACATAGGCGATATCCCTGTATGCCTGTGGCTCGCTGACCGGCTCTGTGATGCCCCCGCATCCGGTGGTGAGAAACTTGACCATCTCCTTGGTCGGGGTGTGCGGGGCATCGTGCCACTTGGAGAAGGTGGCCATCCAGCGACGGCGGATGTCCTCCTCATGCAGGGATAATTCCTGAGAAGCTTCTGGGGCGTCTTTAAACAGCACCAGCGACAGTTTGTCGAAAAGGGAGTCCTCTGCTTTCATTCCATCTGTTCTTTGATATGACGTGCTGCCAGCTCCTCGGCCAGAGGTGATCCAGCCCGGGCCAGACGCACTATGTTGCTGTATAGCTCGTTTTTCGTTTTGAGGCGTCCTCTGTGGAAGGCCCCATATTCCGGTGATGTTTTCCACTGGAGGCATCTCTGGCAAAACAGGTCATAATAACAAGGGTCTATGTCAATGAGTATGGCTATGTCTGAGGGGGGCAGCAGAGAGGCCGCATATTGCTCCGTCTGCTGTATCTGGTCTTGTGTGAGTGTCATCGTCAAATATGGGTGTTGCGTCTTCCCAGGCAGCACAAAAACCCCTGAGAAAGGCATCATAGTGATCTTCCCTGCAGGAGAGGATGCCGCTCTCCCATCGGGCATTGGTATTGAGGTTTGCGCTTCCCACCAGAGATATCTTCCAGGAGTCGTTGGAGAGCAGAAGAATTTTAGCGTGGTTGGAGGTGATGCGCACCTGTGGTGTTATCCCACTAGCGAACATCAGCATGTCCATCTTATGCCGCCGCACCGTGTGGTCCATGAGCATCATCAGCTCCCGTATCTTCCCCGCCTCTGAGAGAAAGAACAACCTGCGCAGGCTGTCCTCGGAAACGGTGAACGATGCAAGGCGGATGTCTGCTGCACCGGTGGTATCCAAAAGAAAGGGCAATAACTCATGTATCGCCCATTCTCCTTTGTGAACAAAAGGGTACTCCCGTCCTGGATGAAGCGACGGGAATACCCTGGAAAAATCAGTCTGTGATGCCATAGGCTGCAAGCTTTTCCAGAACCTCCTTCAGTTTAGCCTGGTACTCCGCGACCCTGGCAGAAGCATTCTGCCGGGCCTTCTCGGATTTGTTGTCCTGTGCCGCCCGCTCCGAGCGGGTGATGTTCCAGCGCAGCTGTCCGGCGCGTTGCTTGAGCACCAGGATAGCAGCCTGCTCTGTGGTGAGTTCCTTGTCCGGGGCTTCACCCTTGGGCTGCGCTTCCACCTTGCTGCCATCGATGATGTCCCACAGGGATGCGCGTTCGTCTTCGAGGTCATCCAGTTCCTTAGCCAGGGATGCCCTGTCAGCATTCGAAATACTCGCGCTTTTCATCTTGGTGTGCAGGTTGGCCATAACGGGCACGATCTCCTTGATGCGCTCCAGGGCTGCCTTCTGTTTCTCAGAGAGCTTCGCCGGATCCACCTTCGTGGGATCCTGGGAGGACTCCACAGGGGTATCCTGGGCCTTGGGTGCGGGGCTTGCGGCGGCTTTCTTCTTGGACACGCCACTGCCTGCAGGTGCAGGCTCTGTCACCGGTTGGGCCTCCTCCACAGTGGCGTCATCGGCCACCCATTGTGATATCGATGAGAGTTTGTTGATGAGCATGGTGAAGTGGATGTCGCTCACCGGTGGGTTCTCGACACCCTCGAAGAAGGCCATGTACTTAGATGTAAGTTCCCGGGAGGCGGCAGAGCGGAACAGAGACACCCCCACGGCATAGCTGCGCTTCTGATCACGCAGCCAGCCGATGATTTGGGTCTTCAGGGAGCTCATGGCTTAGGGCGTTACCGGGTTGCGGATGGCGTCGATGTCGATGGGCGTTGCCATGTACTGCTTGGGCAGGAACGAGCCGTCCACCTCGTAGGTGAAAGCATATCCGCGGGCATCTGCTGCCTTGGCTCCGGAGTCGAAGGCCGGGGAGACCACTGCCGGCATACGGCGTGTGCCCACCACCAGCTGACGGCCGTCATGTTCCTGGAGTAGCAGCACACAGTCGGTGTTGCACAGCTGTGCTGCCAACCCGTCGGCATCCTGCTTGTCCTTGACGGAGAAGGAACCGGAAGGCTTAAAGCTTTTGGCTCCTGCCTCTCCCTGGTTGTCTGCCTTGTACTGGACGCTGCCCGCTTTGGCGTCGATGATGAAAGGGGTGAATCCTGCAGCAAACTCAAAGGTTCCTGTCAGTTCACACACTGCGGCCAGCGTTTCCGGGGATGCTGCGGGCTCGGGCTCGGCTACGATCTTCGCAACAGGGATCACCAGGATTTCGTTGCGGTATCCGCCCATGATTTTGGCCCCGATGGTTTTGTCGAGGACGTTGGAAAAAGAAAATTCTGCCATTTTGTATGATTTTTTCTGATTAGACAATCCTTCCTGCGATGGGGACCGGTGCACTCACCGGCCCCCTCTCACAGTCCAGAAAACTTATTCGGCTGTGCCGGTTTTCTTCACCCAGCTGCCGGCGGTCTTCACATACAGTTCGCCACCAGCGACGGCCAGCGATCCGTTGGGTGCTGCCGTTGCCTCGGTATCAGCAAGCAGGGCGGCTTCGTCAGCAAAAGGCCCGAAGGTCTCCACGTCTTCAGCGGCGGTCTTGTTCACCCACGATCCGGACACCTTGATGTACAGGTCACCAGCAGCGACGGCCACAGAGCCGTTGGCGGCTGCTGTTGCAGCGGCGTCAGCAAGCAGGGCGGCTTCGGTGGCGAAGGTGCCCACGTGTACCACTGCAGGAGCAGGGCTTTGGTTCACCCATTCACCAGAGGTCTTGATGTAGATCTTGTCCACCACTACGGCAACAGATCCATTTCCTGCGGCACTGGCTTTGGCGTCAGCCTCCAGAGCGGACTCGGTGGCAAACAGTCCGGCATGGATCACCGGTTGCACGTCGGCTTCCTCGGTGGTATAGTCACCAGAGAGGCTGATGGCGGTGTTGGTCTGCTCGTTGGTCAGGAACACGTTGGGGTTGACCCCTTTGATGCGGGTGCCGTAGGCAGCCTGGATGAAGAACTGGGCCAGATTGGGGTTCTCGAAGGGAGCCCTCACCTGACAGAACTGTGCTGCTGCGTCGGTGTTGATACCGAAGTCGAACAGGTCGCGGCCGCTGCGGGCGTTTTCGTACTCCCCGTTGATGGTCATACGGCCACCACTTCCCAGGGCGTAGTGGGTAGCATACTCCAGACGCTGCCACTGGCACAGGTCCTTGAGTTTGGCAAAAGTCTCCTCCCAGGTGGGGTCTTTGAAGTTCTTGACCTTGTTGGCGTAGGCTGCCGTGATATTGTTGATGGCTGTCTGCGAGAGACGCCATATAGCCCTTCCGGAGCGTAGCTTGGGAGAGGCGGCACGAAGCCATGCCAGAACCCGGGTAAATGCCAGGGTGTCGTTGGCATCCACAGGGGCGGATATCTCGCCACTGTTCACCAGGTTACCTTTGGCCACAGATACCTCTCCGGCAGCCGTGAGAGCATCCAGGTAGGCAAAGAACCCATCGAAGGAACCCAGCGGAGACTGGTCTGCTTCGTTGCGCTCGGCAAAGAACATAGCGTTGATAGTGTCCTCCCCGAAGGTGGATACCATGGCAAATACAACCTGGGCTTCCAGAGGGTGCTTGTTAGCCTTCAGGTCCACGGGCTCTCCAGCGTTGCTGAGTACCTTTTTGGCTTTTTCAAACTGGTAGGTGGTGATGTCTTCCACCAAGTTGGAATAAGCCATCGCGAGGTTTAGCGGGTATTCCTTGACCCGGGCCAGCTCGCGGATGCGCACCAGTTCGGTGCCCAGGATGTAGGGACGCATGATGTTGCCGCGGCGTTCCAGGACGCCGACTTTGTCGTTCTCCTTCAGGGAGATGACATTGATCTTAAGAGCACTGGCGGCATCCATGAGCTTCATGATGGGGATGCGGGCCAGCTCATTCTGATAGTTGACCGCTGCACGCTGCAGGGCTTCTACATTGATTGCTGTTTGAGGCATTTTGGTATGGTGTTAATGGTGAGTACTTGGATTATAACAGACCCTCTTTCTTGAGGTCTGCGCTCAGTCGGGCCATGTCATCACCGGCCTGGGCAAAGACCTTTTTGATGGGGTCCTGCTCGGCACTGGTGATCTCCGTTTCGGTCTCGGACTGCACCGGATCGGTGGCCGGTCCAGCTTCGAGGGCCGCGATCTGTGAGGCTTGTGAAGCGATTGTGGTGTCACGCTCTGCCACCTGGGCGGTGAGGGTTTCAATCTGCTGGCTCTGGGATGTGATGGTAGCATCACGCTCGCTCACCTGGGCGGCGAGTCCCGTGAGCTGTGCGTTGAGCGCGCTCACATCACCGGTGGCGTTGATAGCCTCCAGGATGGTTTCTGCAGTCACGGCAGCTGCAGCTTCTGCGTCCTCGCCAGCGACACCGCTAGCGACTTTATCCCAGGCTGCCGCTTTGGCTACCAGGGACTGATACTTGTCCTCATTGAGTACTTTCATCTGATTACGTATTAAAGGAATTAACAACATCTTCGAGGGTGCCTATCTCGTCTGCCAGGCCTATACTGATGGCTTCCTGGGCAAAGAACATTTTCCCAGTGCTCCACTCTTTCTCGTTCTTCGCCGCCAAATCTCCACGGTCGGTCCGGATGCTCTGCAAAAAATGATCATTATACCGGTTGACCAGTTTCTTGATTCCGGAGAAGTCCCCTTTGAGGGCATCGTAGTAGTCCTTGTTCTTGTCTTTGGAGGCATCGGCGTACACTTCTATCCACCGCACTCCCAGATCCTCCCAGTATTTTGTATCGTCAGCGATGGTCATATATGTTCCGATGCTGCCTAGTCGCGTGAGCTCACTGGAGGCGATAATGCGGTCACAGGCTGCGGCTATCATCATACCCGCCGAAGCACAGAAGTCGTCGGCAAAAGCGATCACCGGTTTGTTGCGCTCCCGTATCGCCTCGGCCATCAGGCGCGAGGCATGTCCTTCTCCGCCACCGGTCTCCAGGTGCAGGATCACACCAAGGATATTGTTGTTGGCATAACACCTGCGCAGCAGCGAGGACTTGGTGAGCATCCCCGAAGGTCCGCACCACTGGTCATGCTTTGTGATGGCACCCATGATACTGATGATGGCCACGGAACCTTCCGGAACATCATCGGGAGAGACGGCCTCTCCATAGTCAGAGACCTCATATGCCGTGGTGCCTTTGACGGCCACACGAACAAAGGCATCCTTTTTCTGTCCCTGGTCAGAGTGTGCCTCCATGCGCTCCCCTTTAATCCAGGAAGCGATCATGGGGTAGTACTGGCGGGCATACATCTGGTCTATGGCCCAGATGCCGCTAATGATGTTATGCAGATGGAGCATGGCGTCCCTGTTGGTTTACCCTGCAATAATACCATGCCCCCTTGTGGGTACAAAGGACTCAGGGGGTCACCAGCAGCAGCTGCGGATGCATCTGGGAGCCTGACACCGAGCAGGAATACCCGCTGAAAGAGGCCATCACCGAGGGCGTCACCAGGCTCTCGACGATGGTCAGCGGGCAGTGCGGTGTGCCTACGATGTAGATATCTTCGGATGCGGTCTCACACAGGAGCATCATATCCCGTCCGTACACTTCCAGAATCCCCAGACTCTGACCGGAGGTCTTGGGGCAGCGAAATGACCCGGACACATTGTATATCAGGCCGGCATCACTGTCTTTGCCGGTGATGGATATGTCTATATCCCGGGCGCGAAGTTCAATCCATGAGGCACCCTCTCGAAGGGTGAGGCTGCAGCGGGTACGTGTGCGGGTGAATGTGGAGAGATATTGTGAGGGGATCATCTTCAGGAGAGTGATGGAACCCAGAGGTGCGTTTTCGGTGCTCATGTGCTAAAATTTATGGGACGGTATCACGACTATATTTATTTCAAATCAGGCCAAAACATAATAAAATCATGGGACAATAAGGCGACTACATTTTACAAAATAAGAGGGCAAAATGTCCTGAGGCTCCCCAGGAACGATCTGTACTGCCCACTGCGGTACCAGCTTTTGCGCAGCATGTCATAAGAGATGGCATCATAGCCGATGCGGTACATTTCGCAGAACTCCTCGATTGCTTCCTTCTGGGAGATCTCCGGATTTGTCTGAACAGCTCCCTGCACAAAGTTGTGAAAACACTCCTTGAAGGCGTTGTGCAGGTGTTTCTCCACCCGGCGTTGTCCGGATTCATCCAGATAGCACCGGTACAGAGGGTTCATGTACACCTGCTGACGGCCATCCCCTTTGCGGGCGTATGTCTTGGATCCGGAGCAGTCCAGCAGCTTCACCCGGACGTACTCCTGCCGTTGGTCTTCGGGGATGATACGAAAATCCCCGGGTACGGTGATCAGGTTTGCTTTTACTATTAGCCAAAGGGTGTCATCCTTCTGAGGCACCAGGGTGTCGCTGCCGTTGGTACTCATGATGAACTCCCGAAGGATTCTGTTTACCCTTATGTCGACTGTTATGTCTGTCATGTGACAATGATATTGCGTAGTAAATGAAAAATAAAGGTCATTTCTTACTCTGTCCCCGGGCAATATTTTCCTGGTACACCAGCTGTGCATCCTCCGGGCTCAGGTGGTATTCCTCGGTGAGAATCCGGATGGCTTCCTCTTGGGTTTTCTGGGTGCAGATCATCCAGATCCACCAGCCACTCATTTGGGATACAATGTCAGGGGTCATGGCGCAAGGATTTTACAAATTCATCAAAGGGCACCAGGCACCGCAGGGTGGTGTACTGGTTGTTGAACTCGATGCGCTCGCGAATCTCCGGATGGTAGTCCATGAGGTATTTCACATGTGAGATGAAACGTTCCTTCCTCTGGGGATCCGTCTCCACGATCTTTTTGACTTCCCCGGGAGTCATAGCCATCAGATACCGGTAAATGGTAGTGAGATAGCGAGGGGATAAAACGGCTTTTTGTACTGCTGTATTTTCCATAAAAAATTGTTGGGAAAAAAGTTTGAACGAAAAACAGAAAAATTTTGACGGAATGACTGTAACCATCTGATTCTCTTTTTGTTTTGTCCGTCAAACCTGATTTTTGGGGTTTGACGGAATAGACGGATGCGCTTCGAAATTTGCTCGCAATAGCCAGATAATCAATCATTTGCATTCCGTCAAACTTCCATGCGTGAACGCCTGTTGGAAGAGGCCGTTCCGTCACATTTTTTCTACTTTGACGGAGTTTTGACGGAATTTTGACGGACTGGAACATTC